>NZ_LVCT01000279.1:0-24719 GCF_001647205.1 Rhodococcus sp. EPR-134 | reverse complement strand
TCGCTCTGCCGAAGTCGCTGCCGTGGCATCGGCTGCTCGCGGGCGCCCTGGTCGCCGGTGTGTTCTTCATGGCCGCCAGCACCGGATTGCGCTGGTACCTGGGATTCGTCACCAGCACCGGCTACACGTACGGCGCGTTGGCAACGCCGATCGCGTTTCTGCTCTTCACGTTCTTCCTCGGTTTTGCCGTCGTCCTCGGCGCCGAGTTCAACGCGACGGTTCAGGAGTTCTGGCCCGCTCGTGCCACTCGGATGGAGCAGATGCGAGAGTGGCTTGCGGCTCAGAACACCGACGAAAAGACCGGTCCGGTCACCAACCTGACCTGGCACCTGGCCACCAGCCCGATCCGCATCTCGGGCGACAAAGCGGACCCGGCCACGGTCCCCTCGTACGGGCGGCCCCGCAGCAGACAAACCGAGAGCAGACAATCGGAGTCGCGCCAGAACTCGTGCGTCGACCAAGATCCCTGCGATGAACCGCACGCAGACGCGAAGAGCCCGGCGGCCGACTGCGTCGAGGCTGTCGATCCGCCGAGCTCCGGAAGTACTCCCGCTCGCCTGACCCGAGGTCAGTCGCCCTTACGGAGTCCTTCGTAAATCTTCTTGCAGTCCGGGCACACCGGTGATCCCGGCTTGGCGGACTTCGTCACGGGAAACACCTCACCGCACAGCGCGACGACATGGGTTCCCATGACGGCGCTCTCGGCGATCTTGTTCTTCTTCACGTAGTGGAAGAACTTCGGGGTGTCGTCGTCGGTCGTTTCGTCGGTGGAGACGTCGGGACGTTCCTTGGTTTGAGTGCTCACCCCTCCAATAATGCCGTCTCCGTCACAGCGGTGCGACCCACGGGTCGTGTGCAATTGTCGGCCGAGAGTGGAACAGTGGAGTCATGGCACGAAATGGCGCGTTCGGCAGGTCCGACGAGGCCGGGACTCCCGACAATCCCGTACTGATCACCGAAGCGCAGCAGTCCGTCGAAGAACAGCACAAAGCCCGAGTGCGCAAGTACATGATCATCATGTCCTTCCGGTTCCCGGCGTTGATCCTCGCGGCGATCGCGTACGGCATCTGGGCCAACGCCTGGATCTCGATGCTCATCATCGGTGCATCCATTCCGCTTCCCTGGATCGCCGTCCTGATCGCCAACGACCGACCACCGCGCACCAAGGACGAACCGAGTCGATACGACGGACGAAAGAAGACCGCAGGCGAGATCGAATCCGCGACGCACCACACCATCGAAGGCTGACAAGTTCCGCCTGCGAGAATGACAGGGTGAGAAGCGAAACGCTCCTGTCCATCACCCCTGCGCTGCGTGAGGCTCTGCTTCGCAATCGATTCGACACCGGAACCATGCTCGAGGCGTTGGGTCCCGAAGTTCACGCTGCTCTCGGTCGAAGTGAGCCGGTGCCCGTGCGCCGCGCCACCCGAGAACTCGGGGACCTGGGCGTTCTCATCAGACTGTTCCTTCTCGCCGATGACTGCCCGGCGGGCGACGTCGCCGCGGCGCTGGCTCCGCTGACAATCGCGCAGTGCGTCGACGCCGGTCTGCTCGAAGGTGAGAACTTCGACAGTGAGAATCCGCTCGTGCGGGCCGCGGTGGATCTTCGCCCCATCGACGTCGGCGACGGCGATCGTTGGGTGATCTCGGATCTCGACGGCGGAATCCGTCCCAAGAAGGCCACGGCCGATCATGTGCTGGGCGTCGGGCATGCGTCACTGTCCTTGCTGCAGGCCACGCCCACCGCGAGGGTCGGCAGCGTGCTCGACCTCGGTACGGGATGCGGCATCCAAGCCCTGCACGCGAACACGTACGCCGATTCGGTCACCGCAACCGACATCAATCAACGCGCTGTCGACCTCACGGCAGCAACCATGGCCCTCAACGGACTGGACGTCGAACTCCTTCAAGGGTCCTGGTTCGAACCCGTCGAGGGTCGAACCTTCGACCAGGGGGTCGCCAATCCGCCGTTTGTCGTCGGCGAGGCACGCGTCCATCACACGTACCGCGATTCCGGCCTCGATCTCGACGGTGCGAGCGAATTGATGATCTCGCAATCGATCGACTACCTGAACCCCGGCGGCACGGCAGCTCTGCTGGCGTCCTGGGTGCACGTCGAAGGGCAGGACTGGCGGTCGCGGATCGCGTCGTGGCTGCCGGCCCACGGCGTCGATGCCTGGGTGGTCCAGCGCGATGTCGCGGATCCGGCTCTGTACGTCGGTACGTGGCTCAAGGACGGCGGGCAGGATCCTCGAGATCCGGAAACGGCATCGAGAGCAAACGCCTGGCTGGATCACCTCGAAGAATCCGATGTCGAGGGCGTCGGCTTCGGTTTCGTGTTCCTTCGCCGCACCGACTCCCCCACCGACCTGATGGCCGAGGACCTCATGCACGGCTTCTCGGACCCGCTCGGGGCCGAGGCGCTCGCATACTTCGACCGTCTTGCCTGGTTGCGTGAACACGACGTCCTCGAGGAACGCTTCGTCCTCGATCCGGACACGGCTCTCGAACGCGTCTACCTCCCCGGTGACGAGGGATGGCAACAAGTGGTCACGCGTGTGCACCGCGGCAACGGACCGCACTGGCAGCACGAGATCGACGAGCTCGGTGCTGCGCTGTTGGCCGGACTCCGAGCGGATGGACTGGTGGTCGACGAATTGATCGAACTTCTTGCCGCGGCGAACGGCGAAGACCCGGACCAGCTACGTGAGGCCGTCGTCACAATGATGGTCTCGCTGGTTCGACACGGGTTGGTGCTTCCCGTCACGAACTGAGTTCCCGGTGAGTTGCAGATTTTTGTGTTCTCAGCAACTTCTCAGGACGACTGGGAAATAACTGCAGGTCACGGCGATTTAGCGGAAATCGGCACGGGAACTTTCCCGGAACTCTCACACGTTGAACTGTGTGAGAGACCGCCGATAGGGAGGCAAGTCATGACAAGCCCCAGCACCACTACTCGCATTCGTCCGAGCGCCGCAGATCTGGACGCCCAGAGCCCGGCCGCAGACCTGGTCCGCGTCTACCTGAACGGGATCGGTCGTACTGCACTGCTGACAGCAGCAGACGAGGTCGAACTGGCGAAGCGAATCGAAGCGGGGCTGTACGCCAGCCACGTCCTTGCCACGGGAAAGCGCCTGACAGTCGCCAAGAAGAGGGATCTCGCAACGATCGTTCGCGAGGGACAGTCGGCACGTAGCCACCTCCTGGAAGCGAACCTGCGACTCGTCGTGTCGCTGGCCAAGCGCTACACCGGCCGCGGAATGCCGCTCCTCGATCTGATTCAAGAAGGCAACCTCGGACTCATCCGTGCGATGGAGAAGTTCGACTACGCCAAGGGCTTCAAGTTCTCGACGTACGCCACCTGGTGGATCCGTCAGGCGATCACCCGCGGAATGGCTGATCAGAGCCGCACCATCCGGCTCCCAGTCCACCTCGTGGAGCAGGTCAACAAGCTCGCCCGCATCAAGCGCGAACTGCACCAGCAGCTCGGGCGAGAAGCCACGGACGACGAGTTGGCCGAAGAGTCGGGCATCCCGGCGCACAAGATTGCCGACCTGCTCGACCACAGCCGCGACCCGGTAAGCCTGGACATGCCTGTGGGCAACGACGAAGAAGCGCCCTTGGGCGATTTCATCGAAGATTCCGAGGCGACCTCGGCCGAGAACGCCGTCATCGCCGGTCTGCTGCACAGCGATGTGCGCAGCGTACTCGGGACGCTCGACGAGCGGGAGCAGCAGGTCATCCGACTTCGCTACGGTCTCGACGACGGCCAGCCCCGCACCCTCGATCAGATCGGCAAGCTCTTCGGCCTCTCGCGTGAGCGGGTTCGTCAGATCGAGCGTGAGGTCATGGGCAAGCTCCGCGTCGGCGATCGCGCCGAGAAATTGCGGTCCTACGCGAGCTGATCAAACAACACAGCACGTGCGTCAGCGCGCCACACCACTCGCGCTGACGCACCGCACAAAGCACCGGCCACCGCTACTTCCCTCCCCCTCGGGAATGTGCGGTGGCCGGTGTTGTTCGCTGTGTCTACCGCAGCCGCCTGGGCCCCAGGTCGATTGCGCTCGGCTCAGGTCCGATTCGGACACGTGAATCGGTGATCTCCGCGCCGGTAGCCGAAGCGAGTACCGGCTCACAGGCCAGTTCGCGGACTTCGGGAATGTCGTCGGCCAGCGCCGAGATGCGCTGAACTAGATCAACCAACGCACCCTTGTTGACCGGAACGGCGTTGCGGTATCCGGAGAGAAGCGGCGCGGCCTTGGGCGCGTCGATCAATTCCGTAGCAGCGTCCTCGGTGAGAGGCAGTACGCGATAGGCACGGTCACCGAGGAGATCGGAGATCACACCGGCAAGCCCGAACGAGATCAGCGAACCGAACGACGGGTCGTCTTGGACACCAACCACACATCCGATGCCCTTGGTTGCCATTTTCTGCACGTGCAGCAGCGGTTCACCCGACGCGGCCGCAAGATCTGGTAAGCGAGGCGCACCGATTCCGGTCCACTCAGATCCAGCCTGACGCCGCCCAGATCCGGTCGGTGTCGCCACATTTCGCCGGTTGCCTTGACCGCGACCGGGTAGCCGACAGCATCCGCTGCCTCTACTGCTTCGTCTTCGCTCAGGACCGAACGGAATTCGACGACGGCGACCCCGTAACACTCGAGCAGCGCCGCCGCTTCCACATCTGAAAGCCAACGGCCAGGAGAGTTTTCAAGCCAATCTGCCACCATCTTCTGGGCTCGCTCGGAGTCGATACCCACGGGGCGAACCACCTTCGACGCAGGCTTGCTGCGCCACTCCGCATATCGCCAAGCCCTCGCCAACGCCAGGGCGGCACGCTCCGGCCCCGGGTAGGACGGCACCGAACCGCGGGTCGGGTTACCGACTTCGTCACGAACTGCCAGGACGTCCGGCACACCCTCAGCTGCGAGGAACGTGGTGAGAATCGGCTTGTCCGAGCCTGCGACGGCGTCCTTGAGTGCTTTCGCGAACGGCTCGACCGGAATGGCAACCGGGGGAACGAAGACGGCGATGACGGCATCGACGTCGAACGACGCCAAAGCGTCGCGCACGGCAGTGGCGAACAGTTCCGGACTCGCCTGGGCGCCGAGGTCGACCGGGTCGCTGACCTGCAGACCTTCACTGCGGGCCGCGTCCGCAGCGAGGACACCGAGCGCGGTCGAGTTTCCGATGACCGCAAGCCGGGGGCCGGCGGGCAACGGTTGGTATCCGAAGAGCAAGGCGCAGTCGAACAATTGTGAAATGGACCCGACCTGAATGACGCCCGCCTGTTCGAAGAGGGCGCGGACGATCGAATCGTCGATCTCGACTCCGGTGGCGGCGAGCACCGGCGGAACCGCGTGCCGACCGCTCTTCACCGCGACGATCGGCTTCTTCCGCGCAACTCGACGGGCGATGCGAGAGAACTTCCGTGGGTTGCCGAAGCTCTCCAGATAGAGAAGGACCACTTCGGTGGACTGGTCGGAATCCCAGTACTGCAGAAGGTCGTTACCCGAGACGTCCGCACGGTTACCGGCGGAAACGAAGGCGGACAATCCGATTCGGCTGCGAGCGGCTTCGTCGAGAATGGCGATACCGAGCGCGCCGGACTGACAGAAGAAGCCGACGTTGCCTGCCACCGGCAAGACCGGCGCGAGCGTCGCATTCAACGAAATCGCCGGGTCGTTGTTCGCGACACCCAGCGCATTCGGGCCGATGAGGCGCATACCGTGAGCGCGCGCTGCATGGACCAGTTTGCGTTCGGACGAGCGCCCGTCCGGACCACTCTCACTGAAGCCCGACGAGACGACCACCAGCGCTTTGACGCCCTTGTCGAGGCAGTCGTCGAGTACCGAATTGATCGATTCTGCAGGTACAGCCACGACGGCGAGATCGACGTCGTCGGGGATGTCACGAACCGTCGGATATGCCCGAACGCCGTGTACCGAACGATGCTCCGCGTTGACGGGATAGACCGGTCCGGTGAATCCGCCGCGCAGCAGGTTGGTCAACACCGCGTTACCCACTTTGGCCGGGTCCGCTGATGCGCCGATCACCGCCACCGATCGCGGGCTGAGCACGTTTCCCATACTGCGGGCCTCAGCTGCCCGCTCACGCGAATTACGTACTGAAACAAGCGCTTCCGTTGGGTCGATCGCGAATTCGAGTCTCAGCACGCCACCGTCGAAAGAGCGGCTCACCTGATACCCCGCCTCACGGAACACCGTCACCATGTTGCGGTTCTCGGAGAGGACCTCGGCGACGAACATCGTCAGACCGTTCTCGGCCGCTGCCGCTGCCAGGTACTCGAGCAGGATCGGGCCGAGGCCGCGCCCCTGGTGTGCGTCGGCGACGACGAAGGCGACCTCGGCAGACTTTCCGTCACCGACGTCGAGCAGTCGCTCGTATCGACCCACCGCGATGATCTCGTCGCCGAGCATCATCACGAACGCCACGCGGTTGTGGTGGTCGACCGTCGTGAAGTTCTTGACGTCGCGCGCCGACATCGTGGGGTACGGGCCGAAGTAGCGCAGATACCGGGTGCGCTCGGAGAGTTTGCCGTGGAATTCGACGAGCTTGTCCGCATCTTCGGGAACGATGGGTCGCAACGCCACCGCTCCGCCGTCGGAGGCGAGAACATCGACTACCCAGGAATGGGGATAGGTGTGAGCGGGGTCGGTCTTCGGCGCCTGGCCGCTCGCCTCGCCGCCGGCAGCTTCGGTATCGGACTGTTCAGTCACGGGGATCCTCCGGGTCGAGTCCGAGTAGCGGGAACGAAGCGCGACGTGTCGCGATGATCGCCGAGTCGATACGGGTGAGTGCACGGTCCACCGAGGCGACACCTGTCTCCGGTGTACCACCCGGGCCGTCCCACGGCGTGTAGGCGACATCGCCGCCGTCCCCCATGGTCGGCGGGAGGTCGACGCTCGGCGCTCGCAGCTTCGTCGATTCCTTCCAGTCTTCCGGGACAGCGGTGTCGACGTCGATCTCGCGATCGAGCGCTGCAGCGATCAAGTGAGTCCATGCCCTCGGCACGACGCGCACCAGTCCGTATCCCCCGCCTCCGACTGCCAGCCACCGCCCCTCGGAGTAGCGGTCGGCGAGGTCACGCATCGCCAAAAACGCGGCGCGCTGACCGTCGACGGTGAGGGCGAGATCCGCGAGCGGGTCCTCGCGGTGCGAGTCGACTCCGCACTGGCTGATGATGATCTGCGGGCGGAAGGCTGCAATGGCTCCCGGGACGACGGCGTGAAATGCACGCAGCCACAACGCGTCGACGGTTCCGGGCAGCACCGGGATGTTCACCGCCGTACCTTCGGCGGCCCCGTCGCCGACCTCGCTCGACCATCCGGTGTTCGGCCACAAGGTTGCCGGGTGCTGATGCAGCGAGACCGTGAGCACCCGCGGGTCCCCGAGGAACGCATGTTGCACTCCGTCGCCGTGGTGAGCGTCGACGTCGATGTAGACGATGCGGTCGTAGCCGTTGTCGAGCAGCCACGAAATCGCAACCGCCGCATCGTTGTAGACGCAGAATCCAGAGGCCCAATCCGCCATCGCGTGGTGCATGCCGCCGCCGATGCTGACCGCGCGCCTCGTACGTCCCGAAGCGATTTCCTGCGCTGCGGCCAGCGAGCCGCCGGCGAGGATCGCACTGGCTTCGTGCATGTGCGGGAAGACCGGGTTGTCCTCGGTACCGAGCCCGTGGGGAACATCCTGGCCGCTCACACCGTTGTTCGCAGAGTTACCCGCGTCTTTGACCGCTGCAAGATATGCCGGTGTGTGGATTCTGAGGAGGTCGGCATCGGACGCGGCACTCGGTTCGAGAAATTCGATGCCCTCGAGAAGTCCGAGGCTTCGCGAGAGTGCCATCGTGAGATCGAGGCGAGTGGGATTCATCGGGTGATCGGCGCTCCACCGATAGCTCAGGTACTCCGGACTCCACACCACGACTCGATTCGCTCGAGACGCCGCGGGGTCCCCGTCAGATCTGATCGACGCGGTCATGGGATCACGCTACTTCCTTCTCGTTTCGTGCTGCACACCACACTCGTGGCCCGCTTCGGAGACCGAGATCGAGTGACACGAATCCAATTCGGACACGCGCTGGACTCGCCGCGGTGGAGGCGGCACCGGAACCACGAACTGAACGGTAGAATGATCAACTGACGAAGGGGTTGAGTGTGAAGGATCTAGTCGACACCACGGAGATGTATCTCCGGACGATCTACGACTTGGAAGAAGAGGGCGTAGTCCCACTCCGGGCGCGGATCGCCGAACGGCTCGAACAGAGCGGACCCACCGTCAGCCAGACTGTTGCGCGTATGGAGCGTGACGGCTTGCTGATGGTCGCCGGCGATCGACATCTGGAACTCACCGACAAGGGTCGCGATCTCGCGATCTCTGTCATGCGTAAGCACCGGTTGGCAGAGCGCCTGCTGGTGGACGTCATCGGTCTCAAATGGGAAGACGTACATGCCGAGGCATGCCGTTGGGAGCACGTGATGAGCGAGGAGGTCGAGCGTCGGCTCGTCGTCGTTCTGAACAACCCCACGACGTCGCCCTACGGCAACCCGATTCCGGGCTTGGACCAGTTGGGACTCGACGGCCCGGTTGCCACCACCGAAACATTGGTGCGCCTGACCGATATTCCGCACGGCGCACAGACAGCTGTGGTCGTTCGGCGACTGGCCGAGCACGTGCAGTCCGATCCCGAGGTGATCGCGCAGCTGCGTGACGCCGGCGTCGTTCCCGACGCCAGGGTGACGGTCGAAACCCGTCCGGGCTCGGTGACGATCATCGTGCCGGGTCACAGCGGGTTCGACCTGTCCGAGGAAATGGCTCACGCCGTTCAGGTCAAGCAGGTCTGAGGAAGTAGATGAAACTCCTGGTCACCGGCGGCGCCGGTTACGTCGGCAGTGTGTGCAGCACTGTGTTGCTCGAGCGTGGACACGAGGTTGTCGTCATCGACGACCTCTCCACCGGAAATGCCGACGCGGTGCCTGCCGGTGCCGAGTTCATCGAAGGGGACGTGGGAGCGCTTGCCGCCGACGTCCTCGGCGGTGCGGGTTCACCGATTTTCGACGGTGTGCTTCACTTCGCAGCGCAGTCGCTGGTGGGCGAATCGGTGCTGCACCCTGAAAAGTACTGGCGCGGAAACGTCGTCACGACCATCGAGTTGCTCGAGGCTATCCGTGTCTCCGGTACTCCCCGCCTCGTGTTCTCGTCCACCGCCGCTACGTACGGCGAACCGGAGCAGTCCCCCATCGTGGAGACCGCTCCGACCCGCCCCACCAATCCGTACGGCGCGACCAAGCTCGCGATCGATCATGCGATCACCTCGTACTCGATCGCCCACGGCCTCGGTGCGACGAGCTTGCGTTACTTCAACGTCGCAGGTGCGTACAAGTCCGCCGGCGAGAACCGGGTGATCGAAACCCACCTGATTCCACTCGTCCTGCAGGTCGCGCTCGAACAGCGGGACAAGATCGCGGTCTTCGGAACCGACTGGCCCACGCCGGACGGAACCGCGGTACGCGACTACATCCACGTGCTGGACCTCGCCGAAGCACATCTACTGGCGCTCGAATCCTCGGTTCCCGGCGAGCACCGCATCTACAACCTCGGAAGCGGTGCCGGCTTCAGCGTGCGCGAGGTGATCGCCGCCTGTGCGCGGGTCACCGGCCTGCCGATCAACGTCGAGGACGCGTCACGACGGCTGGGTGATCCGGCAGTACTGATCGCATCGAGCGACAAGGCGATTGCCGAGCTGGGTTGGACGCCCACGCGTACCGATCTCGACGTCATCGTCGCCGACGCATGGCAGTTCCTCCAGGATCTGGGCGACCGCTCACACGCTGCTCGCTAGCTTCCATTCGGCAGTGCCGGCGGCAAGCCGGTGATTCCGAGCGATTCCCCGATGGACAATCCGACGGCCGCGAGGTCACGGATTCCGTCGGGGCGCATACCGGATTGCAGCGATAGATCCAGCAATCCCGCCAAGGTGTGTTCCGAATCGGCCGACAGCGCGGCCGACAGCGCAACACCTGCCAGAGGGCCGTCGCCACGCACGTATGCAAAGAAGCCGAGAAGTGTTGCCGGCCAAGCTCGTTCGGGCGACGGGACTTCATGGGTGAGCACGAGCCACAATTGCTCAGCATGTGCCGCAACCGACGTGATCGCCAATCCCAGCACCACGTCGCGCACGCGTACGTCCGTCAATGCGACCACCAGATCGGCGCATTCCTGCGGGTCAGGGCGGTGAGCGCCTGCCTCGACACGGCGGACGTGTTCCGACACCAGATCGATCCGGCACTGAACTGCGGTTTCACCGCTCGGTCCCCCACTGTGCGCGCTCGACTCTCGTCGGCTCGCGATCAATCGGGCAATCGTGTCGTGATTGCGAGCGGCGCCGTGTACCCACCGGACCAGTTCCTCACGCGAACGGCGAATGACCCTCCCGCCCAACACCTGTGCTGCTGCAACCGACGAAGATGCCGGGTCTGGCAGGGTGCCGCGGTGAATCGAACGCATGACGCTCGTCCACGGCTGGCCAGATTCTATTGCGGCCGTGCACAATACGTCGGCCAGCTCGACGCAGGTTCCGCCGAGCATGTCTTCGAATACCTCGGCCAGCTCGATGGTTTCATCGATCAGAGTTTCAGCCGCCGAGCAATCGGTGATCACCACGAGAACGACCGCACGCGCGCCTTCCCCGTCACAGACGGCGGCGAACTGGCGCAGCGCCGCGCTCATCTGCCTCGCGGGCTTTCCCCTGACACTGGGAAAGTAGTCGTGCCGCATCACTGGTCCGAGCGTCGAGGCGGAGGCGCCCATCAGAGACAGCGCAACCACAGAGTTGGACGGATGGAAGCCCAGGAGTGCGGGTATTGCCGCGATCAATTCGCCTGGATCGGAGACGCGTTCGACGCATCCGAGAAGGGCGGCAAGGTCGTCGTCGGAGAATTCGAATTCTCCCGGAAGAGGTGATGTCGTCATGCACACACCGTCGCTGATCACCCTGACCCGGCCGTCTGCTCGACCAGGGAAAACAGCTGCGTCCAACTCGTCTGTGGATTACCGCATTTGTTGGGGACCAAGTACCGCGCCGCACCGAGCAGCTCCGCTACTTGTCGGACCTGTGTGCTGCGAAATCACTTGCCTGCTTTGACCTTCTGTACGGCTGCGGTGAACGCTTGATCCAGCGGTGCCGTCGAGGGCGTCGCAGAACCGAACGTCATCAGTGTTGTCGCCACCCGTACGTCGCCGACCTGCGCGATCAAGGTCAGCATCGTCTGATCACCGGCTGTGGCCTTGGGGGACACGACAGTGCGGCGAAGTGACATCGTCTTGTCGGCATCGATCGGCGACGGCGGAAGAATTTCCGTCGTCACTGTCGTAGTGACGCCGTTCGCAGTGACAGTCATGGACGAGCACTGCCGAGTTTGCGCTTCCAACTCGTCCAGTGGTGCATCGACCTTCGTGAGTTCAACCGAAATCGTTGCCCTCGTCGCATTGTCGGTCCCGACCGCCATCACGGTCCCGTTCGGACCGTAATCCTGTTCCGGTGGCTCACATTCGGACGGATCGACGGTGGCACCGCGCGGGACGCCGACTAGATCCGGCGCTGCCATCGGAACGGCTTGCGGGGGCAGCACAACAGCGCCGAAGGGCTCGGGGAATTCCTCGGGAGTCAGCAGCAGTTCGGACAGCGGTGCCGCCGTTTTCGGAGAGGTGGATTTCGGCGTCGAGGATTTGGGTGCAGCCGTCGTACTCGGCGCCGCCGTGCCGCTGTCGGTCGCACCGGCAGTCGCCGGCGCGGAGTCCGGAACGGGTGCTCCTTGGACCGACCCGGAGCAGCCCGCGAGTAGTGCAACGGCGGCCACCGCAGCAAGTGAGCATGCGGCCACTCGCCTGGACGATCGTGGACACACCCGCATGTAAGCCTCCGCACTCGACCGATACCGACAATCGACCAATCCATTTCGGACAAATCGGCCGTGCCGACCTTGTGTTCCACTCTGCCATGTCCGAAGCCGCGCACCCGACATCTAGCGAACGCCCAGGCCAAGTGTCGAAAGATACCGCTCAGCTTCGCTCTCGGCGAACGCCCGTCTCGTCGGATCGGGAATGATCGGTCACCGACTCGGTGTTCTTACCGATGAACGTCTGATCCAGTGCTGTCGGGCACCTGACTCCGATGCTGTCGCGCGTGCGCCGATAGTGGACACTTGAGATCAAGACCGAAGAGCGAAGGGGACTGCGATGGACGAACAGTCGAGGATGTACGAGCTGGAATTTCCGGCGCCCCAGTTGGCGGCTGCCGACGGCCAGGGGCCGATCCTGATTCACGGACTCGAGGGTTACTCCGACGCCGGTCACGCCGTGAAGTTGGCGACGACGCATCTGCGCGAAAGCCTCGAGACCGAGCTTGTCGCGTCGTTTGCTGTCGACGAGCTGATCGACTACCGCTCGCGTCGACCGACGATGACGTTCAAGGCCGATCATTTCTCCGATTACGACGCTCCGGCGCTCAATCTGTACGCACTGCGCGATACCGCCGGCACGCCGTTCCTGCTGCTTGCCGGGATGGAACCGGACCTCAAGTGGGAGCGGTTCACCACAGCCGTTCGACTGTTGTCTGAACAGTTGGGAGTGCGTCGAACCATCGGGCTCAACGCGATTCCGATGGCAATCCCGCACACCCGACCGCTCGGTGTGACAGCACATTCGACCAACAAGGACCTGATCCAGGACCATCAGCGTTGGTCAGGTGAACTGCAGGTTCCCGGCAGCGCATCATCACTGCTCGAGCTTCGTATGTCTCAGCACGGGCACGAGGCGATGGGCTTTTCGGTGCATGTCCCCCACTACCTCGCGCAAACGGACTACCCGGGCGCCGCAGAAACTTTGCTCGAAAACGTTTCCGAGGTTTCGGATCTGGAGTTGCCCTTGGTGGCACTGGGTGAGGCCGCGGCGCGCGTTCGGGAACAGGTTAACGAGCACATAGCCGGGAACGAAGAAGTTCAGACTGTAGTCCACGCTTTGGAGCGTCAATACGACACTTTTGTCGCCGCTCAGGAACAACAGTCGTCCCTTCTGGCCGGCGAGGCCGACCTTCCCAGCGGTGACGAGATCGGCGCAGAGTTCGAAAAGTTCCTGGCCGAACAGGCAGGAAATGACGACTTCGGCTCAGCTGGAGACCTCGATCGAGGCGACAACTGACGAAAATGTGACGGGCGGGGCGCATAATTCGACATTGTGCGCATTCCGCAACCCCTCCGTTACCTGGGCTGTTGTTCAGGACACATCCGTCGGATAGCCTCAAACTCTGTGTGATTTTCGTTGACGGCTCAACAACTGGAGCAGACAGTCAACGTGGTCACACGCCGAGCCAGGAGGCGACATGAGCAGACCACGGAACCGTCAGCTCCGACCGGTCCCCGACGAGGAACCGCGGATGATGTTCCGGACGATTCACGGCTACCGACGCGCATTTCGGATAGCCGGCGAGGGTCCGGCAGTACTGCTCCTGCACGGAATCGGCGACAACTCGTCGACGTGGACCGAGATCATTCCCCACCTCGCCAAGAAGTACACGGTCATCGCACCTGACCTGTTGGGTCACGGCCGTTCCGACAAGCCACGCGCGGATTACTCGGTAGCCGCGTACGCCAACGGCATGCGGGATCTTCTGTCGACGCTCGGCATCGAGCACGTCACCGTCATCGGGCACTCGCTCGGCGGCGGCGTAGCGATGCAGTTCTCCTACCAATTCCCACACATGGTGGATCGCCTCGTGCTGGTCTCAGCCGGTGGCGTCACCAAGGACGTCCACCCGCTGCTGCGGCTCATGTCCGTTCCGGTGGTCAACGAGGTGGTAAAGCTGCTCCGGATACCTGGTGCGATGCCGCTCGTCCGGATGGCCGGGAACCTTGCCGGCGTAGTTCACGGTTCAAATTTGCGTCCCGGCACCATGTTGCACGACACACCGGACCTGATTCGCGTGCTCGCTGATCTCCCCGACCCCACTGCCTACGAGGCCTACCTTCGTACGCTGCGGGCCGTCGTGGACTGGCGCGGACAGGTCGTCACGATGCTCGACCGCTGTTATCTGACCGAGAATCTGCCGGTTCAACTGATCTGGGGCGACGACGACTCCGTCATTCCCGTCTCCCACGCTCACCTCGCGCACGCGGCGATGCCGAACTCACGCCTCGAAGTCTTCCGCGGCTCGGGCCACTTCCCGTTCCGCGACGATCCGATGCGTTTCCTGCAGATCGTCGAAGATTTTCTTTCCAGCACCGCACCACTCGTCTTCGACGAGGCTCGCTGGCGCCACATGCTGATCTCCGGGGTCGGCGAGAACACCATCACCGGAACGTCGTCCACCCGCATGGCGGTGCTCGACGCCATGGGCTCGGACGAGCGAAGCGCAACCTGATCCACGGTTGCGGCTAGCCTGTACGAGTGCTGCTGACGGAACTTCTCCCCGACAACGCGGATCCTGATTCCGTTTTCGACGCCTTCTCTTCGTGGACCATCGAACGAGGTTTGACGCTCTACCCGGCCCAAGAAGAGGCCGTCATGGAGTTGGTCTCGGGTGCAAACGTGATCCTTGCGACGCCGACCGGGTCAGGCAAATCGATGGTGGCGATCGGCGCGCATTTCTATGCGATGTCGCTCGGCAAGCGCACGTACTACACAGCGCCGATCAAGGCGCTCGTGAGCGAGAAGTTCTTTGCACTGTGTGAGGTCTTCGGTGCCGAGAACGTCGGCATGATGACCGGCGACGCCGCCGTGAACTCGTCGGCGCCGATCATTTGTGCGACGGCCGAAATCGTCGCGAATCTTGCACTGCGCGAGGGCCCGAACTCCGATATCGGCCAGGTCGTGATGGACGAGTTCCACTTCTACTCCGAACCCGATCGAGGTTGGGCGTGGCAGGTTCCGCTCATCGAGTTGCCGCACGCCCAGTTCCTGTTGATGTCGGCAACTCTCGGTGAAGTCGACTTCTTCTCCGAAGATCTGACGCGCCGTACCGGAAAACCCACCACCGTCGTCTCCGGCACAGAACGCCCCGTGCCTTTGATGTTCTCGTACGCGACCACGCCGGTCGGCGAAACCATCGAAGATCTGGTGACCACCAACCAGTCCCCCGTCTACATCGTGCATTTCACGCAGGCCGCCGCCCTCGAACGCGCCCAGGCACTGACGAGCGTCAACTTCTGTTCCAAAGAAGAGAAGGAAGCGATCGCCGAGGCGCTGGGTGGTTTCCGCTTCACCACCGGGTTCGGAAAAACACTCTCCCGCCTGGTCCGGCACGGCATCGGCGTTCACCATGCGGGCATGCTGCCCAAGTACCGACGGCTCATCGAAGTTCTCGCACAGGACGGGCTTCTCAAGGTGATCTGCGGTACCGACACCCTCGGCGTCGGCATCAACGTCCCGATCCGCACGGTGCTGCTCACGGGTCTGGCCAAGTACGACGGCGTCCGCACTCGGCATCTGAAAGCCCGCGAGTTCCATCAGATCGCCGGTCGCGCGGGTCGTGCAGGCTACGACACGATGGGCACCGTCGTCGTCCAGGCACCCGAACACGAAGTAGAGAATCTGCGGGCAGTCGCCAAGGCCGGCGACGATCCGAAGAAGATCAAGAAGATTCAACGCAAGAAGGCTCCCGAGGGGTTTGTATCCTGGAGCGAAGCGACGTTCGATCGCTTGGTCGCCGCATCGCCCGAACCGTTGGTGTCGCGATTCTCGGTCAGCAACTCGATGCTGCTCAATGTCATTGCCCGCCCGGGTAACTGCTTCGACGCGATGCGGCACCTGTTGGAGGACAACCACGAATCGCGTCCGGCGCAGCGCAAGCACATCCTCAAAGCGATCTCGCTGTATCGCGGATTGCTCAGCGCCGGCATCGTGGAACGCCTCGACGAACCCGACGAGTACGGCCGCATGGCTCGGTTGACGATGGACCTGCAACGCGACTTCGCCTTGAACCAGCCACTCTCACCGTTCGCCTTGGCGGCATTCGAACTTCTCGACGTCGAATCCGACAGTTACGCACTCGATGTCGTCTCGATCATCGAGTCGACGCTCGACGATCCGCGTCAGGTTCTGATGGCGCAGCAGCACTTCGCTCGTGGCGAAGCGGTTGCGCAGATGAAGGCCGACGGCATCGAGTACGAGGAGCGCATGGAACTCCTCGACGAGGTTACGTGGCCGAAACCGTTGTCGGACTTGCTGTTCCCGGCTTTCGAAATGTACCGGGGTGGCCACCCGTGGATCACCGAGTTCGCCCTCTCCCCCAAGTCCGTGGTGCGCGACATGATCGAACGCGCCATGACGTTTGCCGAGTTGATCAGCCATTACGGACTCACCCGGTCCGAGGGCCTCGTCCTGCGCTACCTCGCCGACGCCTACCGCGCGCTGCGACAGACCGTCCCGACGGAAGCGCGCACCGAGGAACTCGAAGACATCATCGAGTGGTTGGGCGAGCTGATCCGTCAGGTCGACTCGAGCCTGCTCGACGAATGGGAGTCACTCACCGACCCCGGAGCCGAGGCAGATACGGAAGAGGTTGCGTTCGGCGCCGACATTCCCCGTCCCATCTCGGCGAACCCGCGCGCATTCCGCGTCATGGTGCGCAATGCGATGTTCCGACGCATCGACCTCGCGTCGCGTCGGCAGTGGAACGAGCTGGAAAACCTCGAGGACGGTATCGACGCCGCCGAGTGGGAGGAGCAACTACTCCCGTACTTCGAGGAGTACGCAACAATCGGAACCGGGCCATCGGCGCGCGGGCCGGCGCTCTTCCAGGTCACCGAAGAGGGTGAGTTCTGGCGGGTGCGGCAGGTGCTCGAGGATCCGGAGGGCGATCACGGATGGGCACTGCTTGCCGTCGTCGACATCCCGGAATCGGATGCCGCGGGTGAAATCGTGTTCGACGAGCTGAGCGTCGTAGAAGGCTAGCGCCTGTGCGCCTTTCTGGTAGTCGGCGCTACCAAAAAGGCGCACAGGGGGCGTCAGCCCCTACGAGCCTTCCGCGGCTGGTTGCGGCGAGCAGCGCGCTTTTCCTTGATGCGAACGTTCTCGGCCCGCACCTCGGCCTGAACAGCGCGTTCCTTTTCGAGCCATTCGGGCTTCTCTTCGAGGAGTGCGGCGATCTGATCCGTGGTGAGTGCTTCTTCGACGCCGCCGCGGGCCAGGCCGGCGATCGATACGCCCAGCTTGGCTGCGATGACCGGGCGAGGATGCGGTCCGGTGCGTCGCAGCTCCAGCAGCCACTCCGGCGGATCGGTCTGCAGAGCGGTCAGCTCGTCACGAGTCACGTCGCCTTCCTGGAACTGCGCAGGTGTTGCTTCCAGGTACACACCCAGCTTCTTGGCAGCCGTCGTCGGCTTCATCGTCTGGGGAGTTTTGTTCGACGTCATGCAACAAGAGTAACCAGCCGATACGGGTGCTTTTACCAAGGCGGTAGCCTTGCCTGGTGACAGACGCGGATAGTCAGGCAATTTTTCGACTCGCGTACGCCCCGGGGGTGACGCCCACCAAGTGGGTCCGGGTGTGGCACGAGCGGCTCCCCGAGGTGCGTCTGGAACTTGTTCAGTTCCCGGTTCTCGAACTCGAAGCTGCACTTCGCGCCGGTGAAGCAGATGCAGGTTTGGTTCGACTGCCGATCGACCGGACCGGCATCAGCGCCATCTCGCTGTACGCGGAAACCCCGGTGGTGGTGGTACCGAAAGATCACGTATTCACTACTGTCGATCAGATTTCCGTCGACGATCTGGCCGACGAGATAGTGCTCGATCCTCTCGACGACAGACTCGACTGGCCGACCCGTCCCGGAAAGACCGCCGCCGAGCGACCCGCGACCATCGCCGACGCCATCGAGTTGGTGGCCGCCGGCGTCGGAGTTGTCGTGGTTCCCCATTCGCTGGCGCGGTTCCACCATCGCAAGGACCTGACCTTCCGTCCGGTGGACGGTGCGCCCGAGGCTCCTGTGGCTTTGGCATGGATGGAGTCCAAGACCACAGATCTGGTCGAGGAACTGATCGGCATCGTGCGGGGCCGAACGGCGCAGAGTTCCCGCGGCCGAAACGGTGAGCCGGCGGAGAAGATCAAGGGCTCCGTCAAGGCCAAGATCGCGGCCCGCGAGCGTCGCGCAGAAGCTGCCAAGAACGGGCAGAAAGCTAAGGGCGCCGGCACCGCAAAGAACATATCCGGACGCAACGCCGGTTCCGGTAAGGCCAAGGCGGGCGGCAAATCAGGCAGCGGCAAGTCCGGTGGGACCAAGAGTTCGGGTGGCCGGTTCTCCGGAAAGCAGAAGGGCCGCTAGGGCTTCAACTGGCAACTCGGAGGATCGCTGCCGGACAATGCTGAACTGATCAGGCGCGACAGACTCGGGCTGTGGTCTCGCGAATTGGCGCATCGTCGAACTCCGTCGAGCATGATGAGAGTATGACTCCCGCGAGTTCTTCAGCCCTCGACGAATTGGTAGCGGCACTCCCCGAGGGAGCCGTCCTGCTGGATCCGGATGTGACCGCGGGCTACCGCCAGGACTGGGCCGCCGACCCGACCGCCGGCCATCCCGCTGCCGTGGTTCGCGCTACGTGCACCGAAGACATCCAAGCAGTCATGCGATGGGCAACCGCCAACCGCGTACCGGTGGTTCCCAGAGGTGCCGGCTCGGGCCTGTCCGGTGGATCCAGCGCCGTCGACGGTTGCATCGTGGTCAGCACCGAGCGAATGCGACAGATCACGATCGACCCGGTCGCCCGTGTGGCGGTCACTCAGCCCGGCTTGATGAATGCGGAGGTCAAGAAAGCCGCCGCAGAGCACGGACTCTGGTACCCACCTGACCCGTCGTCCTTCGAGATCTGTTCCATCGGCGGCAATGCAGCCACCAACGCCGGCGGACTCTGCTGCGTCAAGTACGGAGTTACCACCGACTACGTTCTCGGACTCCGGGTCGTGCTGGCGGACGGTACAGCTGTCAGCCTCGGAGGTCCCCTTCTCAAGGACGTCGCCGGACTCTCACTCACCAAACTGTTCGTGGGCAGCGAGGGCACTCTCGGCATCATCACGGAAATCACGTTGCGTCTGATTCCGGCACAACCGCCCGCATCAACCGTCGTGGCCTCGTTCGACTCGGTGCAAGAAGCTGCCGACGCAGTCTTGGCGATCACCAGCAACATGCGTCCGGCGATGCTCGAGTTCATGGATCATGCCAGCATCAATGCCGTCGAGGATTCGGTACGCATGGGTCTGAACCGCAAGGCTCACGCATTGCTGCTCGCACAGTCCGACGCACCCGGCGCGGCAGGCGTGCTGGAAATCGAGACGATTGTTCAGGCGTGCGAAAACAACGGAGCCACCGAAGTATTCGCCACCGATGACCAGGCCGAAGGTGACGCCTTTGCGGCGGCACGGCGAGCGGTGTTCCCGGCCGTGCTCGCGATGGGAAGTCTGCTTCTCGAAGACGTGGGCGTTCCCATGCGCGCACTCCCCCAGCTGGTAACCGGGGTCGAAGCCATCGCAGACGACCTCGACGTCCTGATCTGCACGGTGGCGCACGCCGGAGACGGAAACACCCACCCGCTCATCGTCTTCGACCCCGCAGACCCGGACATGTCCGAACGCGCACAGATCGCATTCGGACGGGTGATGGATCTCGCCATCGCGCTCGGCGGCACGATCACCGGCGAACACGGTGTGGGTCGACTCAAGCGCGACTGGCTGCCGTCACAGTTGGGTGAAGACGTCATGGCCCTCAATCGCAAGGTCAAGGATGCGCTCGACCCGCTGGGAATTCTCAATCCCGGAGCCGTCATTGCTGTGAAAGAAGGCTCTCTCGACTAGCTTTCACGTCGAGGTCGAACGAGTCACGTCATCGAGGAACCGTCGGGCTGACCGAACGGACCAGCTCGGCCAGCTGACGGAATCCTTCTGCTCGGCCACTCGACGAGCGGAACACGACGCCGATCGTGCGACCTGGAGCCGGCGAAGCGAAATGCGCCGTCGACAAGTCCCCGCGTCGAACCTCCACGGCAACAGCCGATTCCGGGACCAAAGTCACCCCGAGTCCCCCGGCCACACATTGCACGACTGTCGCGAGAGAGGTAGCCCGCGTGTCGCCGGCAAGCGGATGGGCGTCTACCGAACGGCACAGATCCAACGTCTGGTCACGCAGGCAGTGGCCGTCGTCGAGCAAGAGCAACGGCAGCGCGTCGAGCACGTCCGCCGTGAGATCGACACGTCCGGCCAAGGAATGATCGTTCGGCACGACCATCACAAAATCCTCTTCGTACACAGGAACTTCCACCAGGCCAGGTGTTCCGGCAGGAAGCGCCAACACCGCGACGTCGAGCGCTCCCGATCGCAGGGCATCAAGCAAGCGCGCCGTTTGATCCTCGACTATTTGCGGCGCCAACGACGGCAGCTTCTCGCGCAGCTCCGGCAACAACCCCGGAAGAATGTAGGGCGCAACGGTCGGGATCAACCCGATGCGTAGCGGTCCGGTCAGAGAGTCGCCGGAGCCGGCCGCGCTCGCGACGAAACCGTCGGCAGCTTCGAGAATCTGCTTGGCCTGACCGAGCAAGCGCTGTCCGTCCGCGGTCACGAGCACGCGTCGCGTACTACGTTCGATCAGTTTGACCCCTAGTCCCGCCTCGAGAGCTGCCAGCGCCTGCGACAGTGTGGGTTGGCTCACACCGGAACGCGCTGCGGCAGTACCGAAGTGCCGGTACTCGGCCACAGACACAAAGGCACGCAGCTGTGACAAGGAAGGTTGATAAGTCTGATCAGACATGCCTATCAGTGTAGTGCCACCCATCACCTTTACCTTTTGAACGGTTTGATGCAGAATGGACTCATACCAAAAAGCGCCGGTCACAACCTCGACACTCCAGTCGAAACCGTCCGACCCGCTGACGGTGACAAACCCTCTCGATCCAGCACGTTCGGCCGTCACAGTCCGAACAGCCGGATCGTGTGCGCAAGAAATTCCTGTTCACGAGACACGTAGGAGAATGAGACACATGGCTCTGCTCACAATCGGCGACCAGTTCCCCGCTTACAACCTCACGGCTGTCATCGGCGGCGACCTGTCCAAGGTCGATGCCCAGCAGCCCGATGACTACTTCACCACCGTCACCAGTGACGACTACGCAGGCAAGTGGCGCATCGTCTTCTTCTGGCCCAAGGACTTCACCTTCGTGTGCCCCCCCGAGATTGCTGCATTCGGCAAGCTCAACGAAGAGTTCGCAGACCGTGATGCTCAGGTTCTCGGCGCTTCCGTCGACAACGAGTTCGTGCACTTCCAGTGGCGTGCACAGCACGAAGAGCTCAAGACCCTCCCCTTCCCGATGCTCTCGGACCTCAAGCGCGAGCTTGCCGAGGCCACCGGCGTCCTCAACGCCGACGGCGTTGCAGACCGCGCGACGTTCATCGTCGACCCCAACAACGAGATCCAGTTCGTCTCCGTCACAGCCGGTTCCGTCGGCCGTAACGTCGATGAGGTTCTCCGCGTCCTCGACGCTCTCCAGAGCGACGAGCTGTGCGCATGCAACTGGAAGAAGGGCGACCCGACCATCAACGCCGGCGAGCTCCTGACTGCGAGCGTCTGAGTATGAGCGTCGAGAACCTCAAGAACTCGCTTCCGGAGTACGCGAAGGACCTCAAGCTCAACCTGAGTTCCATTGCGCGCACGACGGTCCTGAACGAGCAGCAGTTGTGGGGAACGCTCCTCGCAACGGCCGCAGCCACCAAGTCTGCGTCCACGCTCAAGGAGATTGCTTCCGAGGCTGCCGACAACCTGTCGGCAGAGGCATACAACGCCGCTCTCGGCGCAGCGTCGATCATGGGCATGAACAACGTCTTCTACCGCACCAAGGGCTACCTCGACGGTAAGTACGACGACCTTCGTGCCGGCCTGCGGATGAACATCATCGGCAACCCGGGCGTCGACAAGGCCGACTTCGAATTGTGGTCGCTTGCAGTGTCCGCGATCAACGGCTGCAACCACTGCCTCGAAGCTCACGAGAACACCCTCCGCCAGGAAGGTGTCGACCGCGAGGTCATCTTCGAAGCGATCCGCGCCGGTTCCATCGTCGCGGGCGTCGCACAGGCTGTCGAAGCCAACGAGATCCTCTCTGCCGCACAGGTCTGATCACTCGGACCTGAGTGCAGTTCGACGAGCCCTCCCCACCGTGAAGGTGGGGAGGGCTTTTCGCGCGCTAGGGTGGACCGATGGGTATCGAGGTGAGTGTGGTCCGGGTCTTCACGGACGAGAACGGCAAGCACGGGAATCCGCTGGGAATCGTCGACGCGTCCACGGTTGCAGAATCGGATCGACAAGCCGTCGCGAAGGAACTCGACTACAGCGAGACCATCTTCATCGACGTTCCGGATGACGGCGCCTCGCGTGCGCGGGTCCAGATCTTCACTCAGGCAGCAGAACTCCCCTTCGCCGGACACCCGACCGTCGGTGCCACGTGGTGGCTGGGCGAACAGGGCCGTCGCGTGAGCGCCCTCGACGTTCCTGCCGGCAGTGTCGACGTCCGCCAATCCGGCGCTTTGACGTGGGTACGCGCGCGTGCCGAATGGGCACCGGAATTCGCGATCTATCCGATGGACACGGTGGACGACGTCATCGACGCAGATCCGTCCGACTACGAGGCGGATCATTCGTATCTGTGGGCGTGGCAGGACAAGCTCGAAGCTGCCATCCGCGCACGCATGTTCGCACCGGTGATGGGAATCGCCGAGGACGAGGCAACCGGATCTGCAGCGCTGCGCATCACGGACCGATTGAGGAAATCACTGCTCATCACCCAGGGACGCGGATCGGTGCTTCACACCACCTTCTCTCCGGAAGGTTGGCTCGAAGTCGGCGGCCGCGTCGTCGCCGAGCCGTCACGAACCTTGTGAGTACCCGGCGGGATTGCGTCCGGCCTCGAGGTCACGTGCACTCAGTGATACCTAGATCTCGTCACCGAGCGCAACTCCCGGCGCGAGGGGCAACTGATCTCCACTCCAGAACTTGCCCGGGTCGAACCAGTTGACACGACGATTGCCGACGAGCAGACCCATCGCTTCATAGGTCTTGGCAACCACTTCGGCGCAGTAGGCGCTCTCGACGGCCACTGCCGATACGTCGGACTTCTTGCGCAGCTTCGGGATTCGGCCTCCGAACCAGCGCGAAGCAAGCTTGGCCGTCGACGGGAAAGGCGTACCGTCCAGCCGCGCGATCGTCTCGAGCAGAGCGTCTTCCTGCTCCCGGGTGACTTCGTGGTCGAGCTGGCGCAACCATCCACGCTGCCCGTACTTGGCGCCCCAGACCTGAACGGCCGATCGCAGATCGTGCAGTTGGACACCACGCTGGAAGCGTCCGGTCCACATGTCCTGCAGCGAGTGACCGAGTTCCGCATGCCACATCAGCGGCGGGAGGTCGTCGATCACGACCGACATTCCGACGTGGTTGACGGGACTGTTGGTCAGTGTCTGAATGGCCCGGTCCGCCGTCGACTCTCCACGGAAGATCCAGATGTCGCCCGTGCGGGTCGCCGCAGCGGCCTCGTCGAGACTCACCTGCGAAAGCAATCGTCGGTCCATGCCTCTAGCGTAGAGGGATGAAACTCCGTACTCCTCTGCGCGCCTCGCACGTTTGGAAACTGGTCGGCCTCGCCGGTGCAATGGGCGTTGCCGCCACCGGGGTTCTCGTTGCGCGCGGCGAACGCCAGCGTCGGGCCTACTCTCCGGACGAAATTCGCTCGGTACTGCACGAGCGGTACACCCAGGCCTACGCCAAGCAGTCGGAACAAGAGGTTCTGGAACTCGAACCTGCACCCAACGCTGTGCGGCGCCGAATCGAGAAATTCTTCCGGCGCCGCAGCTGACTTCAGCCGAGGGCTGCGAGGATCCCTGCTGCCATCTCCGCGACCTGATCATCGGTCATGACAAACGTCGGCGAAATCTGCATCGCACCCTGACCCGCCGCGCGACCCGAAATACCGTGCTCACGAAGCGTCTTCACGAACGGCAACGCCTCCGCCGGATCGGCCAACTGCACCGCGGCGACCGCACCGAGCCCACTACGAACCTCCGCCACCCGCGGATGCTCGGCCAGCGGTTGCAGATGCGTATGCAACGACGCCTCCAAACGCTTCGACTCCGCGAGCAGATTCTCACGCTCGAGAATGTCGAGGTTCGCCATCGCCGCCGCAGCAGCACCGGCATGCCCGCCGTAGGTGTACCCATGGCGCCACCACGAACCGGCATAGAACGGCTCCGCCACCCGCGGCGCGATGAACACCGCACCCATCGGAACGTAACCCGACGTCAAACCCTTTGCCGTGGTCATCATGTCGGGCTGCAAATCGAAACGGGTGGACGCGAACCACTCACCACCGATCCGGCCGAAACCGGTCACGACCTCGTCGACGACAAACAGAATGTCGTGCTCACGGCAGATGTCACGCACCTCGGCCAGGTACCCCTCCGGCGGCAGATACACCCCACCCGCACCGATGATCGGCTCCGCGAAGAACGCAGCGATCTTGTTCGCACCGATCTTCTCGATCAACTCGAGCAGGCTCTTCGCATCGTCCCAGCCGACGGTCGCCGCATCCGCCATCAGCTCGCCGTACCCCTCACGGTTCACCGGAATACCAGCGAGAGCCGTTCCGGCAACGTGCATTCCGTGATACGCCTTCTGGCGT
>NZ_LVCT01000278.1:0-9286 GCF_001647205.1 Rhodococcus sp. EPR-134 | reverse complement strand
TTCTGCTGCGACATCGACGGCGTCTTCCGCCATGACCCGATACGTCGTGTACTTTCCACCGGCGATGGCGACCAGGCCTGGAGCCACACGGGCAACGGCGTGCTCGCGCGAGAGCTTCGACGTCTCGTCGCTCTCACCGGCAAGCAGCGGACGCAGGCCTGCGTAGACACCGTCGATGTCGGCGTGCGCCAGCGGCGTGACCAGGACGGAGTTCACGTGACCGAGGATGTAGTCGATATCTGCTTTGGTTGCCGCTGGATGTGCGAGATCCAAGTTCCAGTCGGTGTCGGTGGTGCCGATTATCCAGTGACTGCCCCACGGAATGACGAACAGCACCGACTTCTCGGTACGCAGGATGATGGCGGCTTCACTGACGATGCGATCGCGTGGGACGACGATGTGTACGCCCTTCGACGCTCGCACCCGGAACCGTCCGCGCTGACGTGAGAGGGCCTGGATTTCGTCCGTCCAGACACCGGTTGCATTGATGACGACGTGACCCTTGACCTCCGCGGTACGGCCGTCTTCGCAGTCGCGAACACGAACTCCCGAGACCCGGTCCGCTTCACGCAGAAATCCCACGACCTGCGTCGACGTTCGGACAACCGCGCCGTAGTGGGCGGCGGTCCGTGCAACGGTCATGGTGTGCCGAGCGTCGTCGACGACGGTGTCGTAGTACTGGATGCCACCGGTCAGTGAACTGCGCTTGAGGCTCGGCGACATGCGCAGTGCGCCCGCCCGCGTCAAGTGCTTCTGGGAGGGGACCGATTTGGCGCCGCCCATCCGGTCGTAGAGGAAGATTCCCGCGGCCATGTACGGGCGTTCCCACACTCGGTGAGCCAAGGGGAACAGAAACTTCAGCGGCTTGACCAGGTGCGGAGCGAGCGTGGTCAGCGAGAGTTCGCGCTCACGCAACGCCTCACGAACGAGGCCGAATTCTAGTTGCTCGAGATAGCGGAGACCGCCGTGGAACATCTTCGACGAGCGACTGGACGTACCGGATGCGTAGTCACGGGCCTCGACCAACGCAACCTTCAGCCCGCGGGTGGCCGCATCGAGGGCCGCTCCGACACCGACGACACCACCGCCCACCACGACGACGTCGAATTGCTCGGTCTGAAGTTGTTCCCAAGCAGCTTCGCGCTGCTGCGGGCCGAGAAACTGCGCACCTTGCTGCTTACTCAACCCGGTCTCCTGTAAGTCGACGACGAATCCGTTTACAGGCTAGTAGCTTGATCCACATACTGCGACAGCGCACGGATTACTGCGAACACGCCCGAACCTAGGAGCACAGTGAATCAATACATCGCCGCCATCGACCAAGGCACGACGTCGAGCCGCTGCATGATCTTCGATCACGACGGCGCCGTGGTGAGCGTTGCGCAGAAAGAACACGAGCAGATTTTCCCGCGAGCAGGTTGGGTCGAGCACGATCCGGTGGCGCTGTGGATCAACACTCGGGAGGTGGTGGCCGGCGCTCTCGCGAAGGTCGATCTCACGCGGGCCGACATCGCTGCCGTCGGAATCACGAATCAGCGTGAGACGACCGTCGTTTGGGAACGTTCGACGGGTAAGCCGATCTACAACGCGATCGTGTGGCAGGACACGCGCACGGATCAACTGTGTGTCGAACTGGGCGGCGACGAGGGTCCGGACAAGTATCGAGACAAGACCGGACTACCACTCTCGACCTACTTCGCCGGGCCGAAGATCCGCTGGATTCTCGACAACGTCGACGGTGCGAAAGCAAAAGCGGAGGCCGGCGAATTGTGCTTCGGCACTGTCGACACGTGGATCGTGTGGAACCTGACCGAGGGCGTCCACGTGACAGATGTCACCAATGCGTCACGCACGATGCTGATGGATCTCGAGACCCTCCAGTGGGACGAATCGATCTGTGCGGACTTCGGAATCCCGATGTCGATGCTCCCGGAAATCCGTAGTTCCTCAGAGGTCTACGGCACAGGACGTCCACGCGGCAATCTCGCCGGTGTGCCGGTCGCCGGAATCCTCGGTGACCAGCAGGCAGCCACATTCGGCCAGGCCTGCCTCTCCGAGGGTGAAGCCAAGAACACCTACGGCACCGGCAATTTCATGCTTCTCAATACTGGCACGAAGCCGGTGCACAGCAAGCACGGACTACTGACGACCGTCTGCTACAAACTCGGCGAAGCCCCTGCCGTGTACGCACTCGAAGGTTCCGTCGCCGTGACGGGTTCCTTGGTCCAGTGGCTTCGAGACAATCTCGGAATCATTCAGAACGCCAAGGACATCGAGCCGCTCGCCGCAAGTGTCGACGACAACGGCGGCGCCTACTTCGTGCCCGCGTTCTCCGGGCTGTTCGCACCTCGGTGGCGACCGGATGCCCGGGGTGTCATCGTCGGTCTGACGCGCTTCGTCAACAAGGGACACCTGGCCCGCGCAGCGCTAGAGGCGACGGCACACCAGACCCGCGAGGTCATCGACGCCATGCGAGCGGATTCGGGAGTCGAACTGTCCGCACTGAAGGTCGACGGCGGCATGGTGGTCAACGAAACCCTGATGCAGTTCCAGTCGGACATCCTCGGAGTTCCCGTCATCCGCCCGGTGGTCAACGAAACGACAGCTCTCGGTGCTGCATACGCAGCGGGCCTCGCCATCGGTTATTGGGCCGACACCGAAGACATCCGCAACAACTGGGCCGTCGGCCAAACCTGGGAACCGGCGATGGACGAGTCCGAAAGGTCACGGCTGTACACGGAGTGGAACAAGGCCGTCGAGCGGACGTACAACTGGTCCGAGTAATCACCCCGATCCTTCCATACCGGAAGAGCTGATCATGGTCGCCCATTGATACTCCTGAGGTATCAATAGGCGACCAAGTTGGTATTGGACGTGACCTACACCACTCTGCGAATCTCATTCAGGCACGCCACGTTTCGGCGCCGCGAATGTTGCAGAGAAAGGTCGCCACGCATGAGTTCACCCACTCGCAGTTCCGAGGAGATCAACGCCAAGGCGCGAAGAGCCGGTATCGCTTCGTTCATCGGAACCACTATCGAGTGGTACGACTTCTACATCTACGGCACTGCCGCTGCCCTGGTATTCGGCGACATCTTCTTCTCCGACACTCTCCCGAACGGAGTCGGAACTCTCCTCGCCTTCATCACACTCTGGGCAGGCTTCCTCGCCAGGCCGATCGGCGGGATCATCTTCGGTCACCTCGGCGACCGGATCGGACGCAAGAACACTCTCGTCATCACCTTGATGATGATGGGTGTCGCCACGGTAGGCATCGGACTCCTCCCCACCTACGCACAGGTCGGGATCTGGGCGCCGATCGGTCTGGTCACCCTTCGCGTCATCCAAGGAGTCGCGGTCGGTGGCGAGTGGGGCGGCGCAGTGCTCATTGCCAGCGAGAATGCACCGAAGGGCAAGAGCATCCTCTACTCCGCGTTCGCCCAACAGGGCTCACCCGCCGGAAATCTGTTGGCCACCATCGCGTTCTTCCTTCTGTCCTCGATGCCGACGCCGTCGTTCCTCCTGTACGGATGGCGCATCCCGTTCATCATCTCGGCGGTGCTGGTCATTCTCGGGATGATCATTCGCCTCAAACTCGAAGAGTCGGACGAGATGAAGGCCGTTCTCGCACGCAAGAAGGTCGTCAAGCTTCCGCTCGCCGAAGTCTTGCGCAAGCACTGGGTACTGGTTCTCCTCGGCGCCGGCGCACTCCCCCTCGCCCAGGTCACCTATTTCAAGAACACCTTCGCATTGTCCTGGGCTACAAAAGAACTCGGATACGATCGAGGAACCTTCCTGGCCGCCATCGCGATCGCGCTCGTCGTGCAGTTCATCGTCCAACCTTTCGGTGCCGTCCTGGTCTCCAAGATCGACATGCGAAAAGCCATGTGCCTGATGGTGATACCGGAGTTCGTCCTCATGCCCGCCATGTTCTTCGCGATCCGAACCGGGAACTTCACCATCGCAGTCGTCGCGATGTGTCTGGCCACGATCCCGCACTCGATGTTCTACGGCGCCATCGCCGGCGTTCTCGCTCGGGCCTTCCCCGCCAACATCCGTTACACCGGTCTGTCGACGGCGTACCAATTGTGTTCCCTTGTCGTCGGCGGCGGAACTCCCGTACTGGCGCAGTGGATGCTCAACACGTCAGGCAATATCGTCGGGGTCGCGATCGTATCCGGGCTGTACGCCCTTGTCTCGCTGATCTGCACCCTGCTCCTGCTCCGACGTACCGGCTACAACGCGGGCGAACTCTCGACGGCCGAACAAGCGGACTACGACGAACTCGAACTCGAAAACACTCTTGTCGATATTGCGAACTCGCCGAAGTCCGAAGCGGGTGAGATTCCTACCGGTCGGGCAACCGTCTAGGCCAGGGACGGCAGCGCCTGCTCGGACAATTTCAACACTTCGAGAAGTGCAGGTCTGTCGTCTCCCTCTCGCCAGGCGATACGCAGTTGAAGAGGAGGAGGTGGGTCCATGACCGGAACAAAGACAACATCAGGATTCACGATGCTCTGGGCCACCGAGGAAATGGTCAACGAGCATCCGATTTCCGCGGACACCAGCGCGATCAACGACATCGAATCCGGTGCCGTCTGCACGATGCGAGCCAGGAACCCTGCGTTCTTCGAGGCAGTGAGCAGAGACTCCCGCAGAATCGAACCTGGCTCCGCCGGAAGCGTCACCCAATTCTCGGACTCCAATTCGATCAACCGAACCGAGTCCCTCGACGCCAACGGGTGGTCTTTGGACATGGCCACCAGAAAGTTCTCTTCGGCGATCAATCTCGACGTGATCCCGAGCGGCGGTACGGTCCACCGCACCATCCCGATGTCGAGTCGTCGATCGAGCAGCATCAACAACGCCTCGTTCGCGAAAGCAGAACTGTCGAGCACGAATTCGATACCGGGATTGGTCTTTCTCACCAATTTCGCCCACCGCCCGACGAGCAGATGCGAAGAAGTCCCCGCGAAACCCAGGCGAACGCGACCTGTCGTTCCCTTGCCTGCCGCAGACACCGCGATCTCGGCCATCCGGCACGCGTCCAGAATCTCGCGCGCCGGAAGCAGCAGCGCTTCACCGGCAGCAGTGAGCCGCACAGTTCGAGTGCTCCGATCGAACAACGGCGAACCGAGCTGTTTCTCGAATTGCCTGATCGTTCGACTCAGCGGCGGTTGCGCAATCCGAAGCCGCTGCGCCGCACGGCCGAAATGTAGCTCCTCAGCCACCGCGAGAAATGCGTTGATCTGATGAATTTCCACCCGACATTGTTGCGCCACACCGGCCGAACATGTCAAGTTCCGAAACCGACCGAGTGCGCGAAAGAACAAGAAGAGGTACACACGTGGACAAGACCCTCTCGATGAAAGAGGCCGTCGGCCGATACGTCGAAGACGGGATGACCGTTGCGCTGGAGGGATTTTCACATCTCATTCCTTTTGCCGCGGCACACGAGATCATCCGGCAGGGCAGAAAGGACCTCACGCTCTGCCGGATGACGCCGGACATCGTTTCCGATCAACTCGTCGCCGCCGGCTGCGTCCGAAAGCTGGTTGCCTCGTTCTTCGCCAGCGGCTCCGCAGGTTCTCTGTACGAGTTACGCAGACGCATCGAGAACCAGGACCCGCTCCCCCTCGAAGTCGAGGAATACAGTCATTACGGCATGGTGTGCCGGTATCAGGCGGGAGCGGCCAGGCTTCCCTTCTTCCCGCTGCGGTCGTACGCCGGTAGTGATCTACCCGCACTCAACCCACAACTGAGACTCGTCGAGGATCCGTACGGCGGCGGGAGCGTCTACGTTGTGCCGCCGTTGAATCCGGATGTGACGATCATCGGCGCACAGCGAGCGGACACGTCCGGGAACGCACAGATCTGGGGCATCGCCGGGGTGCAGCAAGAAGCCGTTTACGCCGCGAAGAAGGCGATCGTCGTTGTGGAAGAGCTGGTCGACGACGAGGTCATCAGGTCAGATCCGAGCCGAACTCTGATTCCCTCGCATGCAGTCGACGCGGTTGTCGTCTGCCCGCGCGGCGCGCACCCGTCGTACGCACAGGGATACTACGACCGCGATTGCGGCTTCTACCGACGCTGGACCGAGATTTCCAAAGACCCTTCGTTGCTGAGAAATTGGCTCGACGAATGGGTGTACACACTCGGCGATCACGACGAATATCTCGCCAAGCTCGGAGCCGACTACTGGTCGGATCTCGAGGTCGGACCAAAACTCTCCACACCAGTCGACTACGGGAGCAGACTGTGACCACCACGATTGTCAGCGGCAACACCACCTCCACCGAAACGATCGTCGCCGTCGCGGCACGCGAGTTGGCGGGTAAGCGCCGGGTCTTCGCCGGAGTCGGGCTCCCCACGCTCGCAGTCGATCTCGCGCGCCACACGTCGAATCCGGACGTAGAACTGATCTACGAATCCGGAGTGTGCGGCGCGCATCCGTCGGCGATGGCCGAAGGTATCGCCGACTCCGTCGTGGTCTCCGGCGCCGAATCCGTGCTCAGTATGGCCGCACTCTTCGGTTATGTCCTGCAAGGTGGCAACGTCGACGTCGGTTTTCTCGGGGCCGCTCAAATCGATCGAACGGGAAGCCTGAACACAAGTTTCATCGGTGACTGGAAGAACCCGACGGTCAGACTGCCCGGAGCAGGCGGGGCCGTCGAGATCATCGCGAACGCCGCCGAGATCTTCGTCGTGATGCGTCGCCACGACCTCAGTTCCTTTCCGGCCGAGCTCGACTTCTGCACCTCACCCAGCCCCGCCCGCGCCCACGCCAGCGGAAAGGGCATCATGCCGGCAGGTGCAGGAGTGACAAAGGTGTTCACCAACCTCGGTGTCCTGACACACCAGGGCCCCGGCGGCGAGTTGGAGCTGACCAGTGTCCACGAAGGCATCTCGGTCGATCAGGTGCGAGAGGCGACGGGATGGGATCTGGCCGTCGCCGACCACGTCACCGTCACCACCCCGCCGTCCGGTACGGAGATCGATCTGCTCCGCAACACTATCGACAAAGTCAGGCTGTACCTGCGGTGACACTGTCCCGGAGCCTGCCGACGGCGTCGACCAGCACCGCTTCGGGATACGTCGCGAAACACAGTCGAGCGCTTCGACCAAGGTCCGCTTCGACCGCGAAGGCCGAACCTGGGACAAATGCCACGCCATGCGCGAGCGCGGCACCCAGGAGTTCGGTGGTGTCGACGTCGTCGAGGAAATCCATCCAACAGAACATCCCGCCGCGGACCTCGGAAAAGCGTGCACGCCCACTCAATTCCGTCTCGGCGGCCGTGACCAACGCCTTCGCCCTCGCGCCGTACCCCGCTCGAAGCACGTCGAGATGCGCGTCGAACCATTCGACGTCGGAGAAGAGGTCTGCGGCGATCTGCTGGGTGAGCGAAGACCCGCACAGGTCAGCGCCTTGCTTGATCAGTTCGACCGCCTCGCAGACCTTTCGGTCGCCGTGCAGCCAGCCGACGCGCAGCGCCGGTGCCAACACTTTGGAAGCACTGGACAGCCGAATCACCCTGTCCGACAACGCCGCCAGCGGTGCGGGCGGTTTCTCGCCGAAGTACAGTTCGCCGTACGGGTCGTCCTCGAGCACCCAGAACCCGTATCGGTCCGCCAGTGCCGCCAAGTGCGCTCGCCGCTGCGCCGAAAGCACCGCGCCGCGCGGGTTGTGGAAATTGCTCACGGTGTGAACAACTTTGGGCCGAAGACCGGCGGCGAGTTTCGTCTCGAGCGCGTCGGTATCCATTCCGTCCTCGTCCAGCTGGACGGGAACGAGACGGGCCTGCGCCGTTCGAAAGACCTGCAGCGCACCGGTATATGCCGGTTCCTCCACGACCACAACGTCACCGGCGTCGAGGAGGACCTGCGCGAGCAAGCTCAAACCTTGCTGAGAACCGTGGGTGATCACGACTTCGGACACGTCGAGTGTCCGCCCGATCTTGGATGATTCGCGCTCGGCGATCACCTCACGGAGGCGCAGCAGGCCGGAGGTCTCGCCGTACTGAACGGACGAGGGGTCACCGAGTGCGTCGTGGGCTGCCTTCGAGATTCGCTCCCGCGGAATGAAATCGGGATCGGGCAGTCCGCCGGCCAAGCTGATGACGTCGGGCCGGGCAGTCAGGGTGAGCAGATCGCGAATTGCAGAACTACGGAGTCCGTCCATGCGAGCGGACAGCGCGGCGTGTGTCATATGAAGCTCCCAGGCACGCAGAATGAAGGTCAGAGGAAAAACACCCTGAGCCGTCCTGGGTCAACGGGGCGGGAGAGCGCCGAGATACCGACCCTTGATTCGGTCGGTATCTCGACTATCCCACCAATACTTCAGTATATGAAACAGAGTTCCCACATTGTAAGAAGACTCTGGTCGGTTGTCAGTCCAGGTCGTCGTGACGCATGAGCTGACGAGCAGCCTCGGTGATCGATCCGGTCAGCGACGGGTACACCGAGAACGTCTGCGCCAGGTCGTTGACCGTCAGGTTGTTCTGTACGGCGATCGCGATCGGCAGGATCAATTCCGAAGCAGTGGGTGCGACCACAACACCGCCGATGACCACGCCGGTAGCCGGGCGGCAGAAAATCTTCACGAATCCGCGACGCAAACCGGACATCTTGGCGCGCGGGTTGGTGTTGAGCGGCAACATGACGGTGCGCGCAGGCACCTCTCCGTTGTCGATCGCTGCCTGCGAAACACCCACCGTTGCAATTTCGGGGCGTGTGAAGACGGCCGACGCGACGGTCTTCAACTTGATCGGGCTGACGCCTTCACCCAGTGCGTGGTACATCGCGATACGTCCCTGCATCGCAGCCACCGACGCGAGCGGGAGCAGTCCGGTGCAGTCACCGGCAGCGTAGATACCGGAAACCGTGGTGCGCGAGACCCGGTCGACACGCAGGTATCCACCCTTGTCCAACTCGATGCCGACCCGCTCCAGGCCGAGACCGTTGGTGTTGGGGACGGAACCGACGGTCATCAGAGCGTGGCTTCCTTCGACCGTGCGGCCGTCGGAGAGCTTGACGACGATGCCCTTCTCGGTGCGCTCGACGGCGTCCGCGCGGGCGTGCTTGACGAGGGTGACACCGCGCTCGGCGAGGGCGTCCTCGAGCACGAGCGCCGCATCGGCATCCTCGCCGGGCAGAACACGGTCGCGACTGGACACGAGCGTGACCTTGACGCCCATCTCGGTGTACGCGGAGACGAACTCGGCACCGGTGACACCGGAACCGACCACGACCAGGTGCTCGGGAAGCTCGTCCAAGTCGTAGAGCTGGC
>NZ_LVCT01000277.1:0-4668 GCF_001647205.1 Rhodococcus sp. EPR-134 | reverse complement strand
TCCCAGATGTACGCGCCCTCACCGCGTGAGACGACAAACGCGCCGTTCTTCTCCACAGCGCCCATGTCCGCGAACCCGTGCCACAATGCCGAAGCCATCATTGTCCCCTTCGAATACAAACGATGCTGGTGTGCAAACGATGTGCTGCGACTATATCGACACCGGAGATCCGCGCACGACGGCGCTCGCCCGGCACCGGCTTTCACGGGCGCACCCGTAATCTGTCGACCATGACTTTTGCCGACAATCTTGCAGCACTGCCCGCCATCGATCATCTGGCCGCCATCGAGGTACTCGACGCCGACGGAACCGTCCTCGACACCGTCGAGAACAAGCCCGGAAAGTCCGGCTCGGTCAAGGTGTACAACCATCTCGCTCAGGTCTACGGCGCGCTGACACCCGAAGCCGCCTCGGCAGGATTGACGATCTTCGCCGAGCACACCGAGGACGCCCGGGCGAACCCCGGTAAGCATCCGAACGTGGACCGCCTCGAGCAGGTGCTCGCCTCCGGCAATCCCCTAGGACTTCGCAGCGTTCCGTCCGCGTAACCCGGCTCCCAGCCGTCCGACGGCATTGACCGCCAACGCCATCAGGGCCATCGCGATGCCCAGTACGACGAATCCGATGAACAGGGCCAGATAGCCCTGGTGGCGAGGATCCATGAACGGATACGGATACCAGTCGACGATCGGCCCTCGAATCAACGTGTACACCGCGTAGATCACCGGAAACAGCAGCCACTGCAGTGAGCGGGCTTCGGAGATCCTGTGCCTCGAAGCGAAGAACACCCAGTCGAGAAGCATGACCAGGGGAAGAATCCGATGCAGTGCCGAGTTGATCCAGGCATCGTTCAAATTGACGTCGATATCGGCCAGGAGCACGGCGTAGATGATCCCGGTGATCACCATGTACAGCGTCACCGCCCCTCGGATCGACTGCCACGCCTGCGATTGTGGATCTCGAATTGCACCGACCAGCAACACGATCACCGCAAGAATGTTGCTCTCGATGGTGAAGTAGCTCAGATAGTTCGACAGAGACAGCTCAGCCGCGTCACGGATCGGGATCCACAGCAAAGCGGCAAGTCCGAACACAGCAAACAACAGTCTCAGGGCTCGCACGGCGATCGGCGTCGACAAGACAGGCACCGATGACTCATTTGCGGTATTTGTCGTCACCGGTCGATATTTGCACATCAGCACGATCTGCGAGCGGTAGTTGTGAACGCGTTCGATAGGCTGTCATCAGCATGTCTACAACACCACCGGCCCCGCTCTCCACCAAGCGGAGTGACCTGAAGAGCGCGCTGGCGCAGGTCTCACTCCGCGACGAGAGTCGACTCCGTCGCAAACTCGACCGTGCCCGCACACCAGACGCTTTGGTGGCGCTGGCCGAGGAAATCGAAACGGCGCGCACGCGGTTGGCCGCACGCTCCGCCAATGTTCCCGCAGTCTCGTATCCGGAAGCTCTGCCCGTCAGTCAGCGCAAGGACGACATCGCGACCGCGATCTCGGAGAATCAGGTTGTCATCGTCGCCGGCGAGACCGGCTCGGGTAAGACAACCCAGATCCCGAAGATCTGTCTCGAACTCGGACGTGGCGTCCGCGGTCTGATCGGACACACACAGCCGCGCCGGTTGGCAGCACGCACCGTTGCCGAACGTATCGCCGAAGAACTCGACACCGAACTCGGCGACGCCGTCGGATACACCGTGCGGTTCACCGACCAGGTCTCGGACCGCACCTACGTCAAGCTCATGACCGACGGCATTCTCCTCGCCGAAATTCAGCGCGACCGTATGCTCCGACGCTACGACACGCTGATCATCGACGAAGCGCACGAACGCAGTCTCAACATCGACTTCATCCTCGGTTACCTGGCTCAGCTGCTCCCCCGCCGACCCGATCTCAAGGTCATCATCACGTCGGCGACCATCGATCCCGAGCGCTTCGCCAAGCACTTCGCTGTCGACGGTAAGCCCGCGCCGATCGTCGAGGTATCCGGGCGAACATTCCCTGTCGAAATGCGTTACCGGCCACTGACCGTCGAATCCGGCGACATCACCTTCGACCGCGATCCCGTCGACGCGGTCTGCGAGGCGGTCGACGAGCTGAGCGCGGAGGGCGAAGGCGACATCTTGGTCTTCCTCTCCGGCGAACGCGAAATTCGCGACACCGCAGATGCTTTACGCGATCGGCGTCTTCGCAACACCGAAATCGTCCCGCTGTACGCGCGGCTGTCTGCTGCCGAGCAACACAAAGTGTTCTCGCCGCACACCGGCCGACGCGTCGTCCTTGCCACCAACGTGGCCGAGACCTCGCTGACCGTTCCCGGCATTCGGTACGTCGTCGATCCGGGAACCGCGCGCATTTCGCGATATTCGGTGCGCACCAAGGTTCAGCGGTTGCCGATCGAGCCCATTTCGCAGGCGTCAGCTCGTCAGCGTTCCGGGCGTTGCGGCCGCGTCGCCGAAGGAATCTGCATCCGCCTGTATTCCGAGGAGGACTTCGAGTCACGGCCGGCATTCACCGAACCGGAGATCCTGCGAACCAACCTCGCATCCGTGATCTTGCAGATGACGGCCCTTGGCCTGGGCGACATCGCGGCATTCCCCTTCGTCGAACCGCCGGACCAGCGCGCCGTGAAGGACGGAATCGGACTCCTCGAGGAACTCGGCGCCATCGCGCGAGGTTCCGAGGCCAGCCACCCCGAACTGACGCCGGTCGGCCGCGAGCTGGCCCAGATTCCGGTGGATCCGCGGATGGCACGGATGCTGGTGGAAGCCAAGAACAACGGTTGCCTTCACGAAACCCTTGTCATCGTCGCGGCGTTGTCGATCCAGGACGTTCGCGAGCGGCCCGCCGAGTTCCAGCAAGCCGCCGACGAAAAGCACGCCCGCTTCAACGTCGAGAACTCCGACTTCCTGGCCTACCTGAAACTGTGGGACTACTTACGCGAACAACGTAACGATCTGTCCTCCAACCAGTTTCGCAAGATGTGCCGGAACGAGTTCCTGCACTGGCTCCGCATCCGCGAATGGCAGGATCTGCACGGGCAACTCCGGCAGATCACCCGCGGTCTCGGCTGGACAGTGGGAGAGACACCGGCAAGCGAGAACGCGATCCATCAGTCGCTCCTTGCCGGGTTGCTCTCGCATATCGGGCTACGCGAGGGCGAGAAGCGGGACTACCTCGGCGCCAGAGGCAGCCACTTCGCGATCTTCCCCGGATCGGGACTGTTCAAGAAGCCACCACGCTGGGTCATGGCCGCCGAACTCGTGGAAACGTCGAGGCTGTGGGCGCGCATGTCCGCGCGTATCGAACCCGAGTGGGCTGAAAAGCTCGCCCCGCACCTGGTGAAACGGACCTATTCCGAACCGCACTGGTCCTCCAAGCGCGGCTCGGCGATGGCATACGCGCGGGTCACTCTCTACGGAGTTCCTCTGGTAACCGGCCGCGCAGTGACGTACTCACGAATCGATCCCGAGGCCTCTCGCGATCTCTTCATCCGCCATGCGCTCGTGCAGGGCGAATGGCAGACGAACCACAAGTTCTTCCACGAAAACCGTGCACTCCTCGACAACGTCGAAGAACTCGAGAACCGCGCGCGCCGACGCGACATCCTCGTCGACGACGAAACTCTCTACGAGTTCTACGACGAACGTATCGGCCAGGAAGCCGTATCCGCCAAGCATTTCGACCAGTGGTGGAAGACCGAGCGGCGCAAGAATCCGAGTCTGCTGACTTTCACACCGGAAACGGTGGTCAACTCCGACGCAGCTGCAGTACTGGGCGGCGAGTACCCGGACGCCTGGCGCCAAGGCGACATGCAGTTTCCGCTCACTTACCAATTCGAGCCGGGAAAGGACGACGACGGCGTCAGCGCGCACATCCCGGTCGGCCTGCTCGCGCAACTTCAGCCGGTCGGCTTCGACTGGTTGGTCCCCGGTATGCGCGTCGATCTGGTTACTGCTCTGATCAAGACCTTGCCCAAGAACATCCGACGCGCTGTCGTGCCGGCTCCGGATTATGCCGCCGCAGCATTGGCAGCAGTCAAACCTCGATCCGAGCCGTTGATGACCGCGATGGCCCGCGAACTCTCGCACTTGGGCGGGATCCAGATCGACGCCAAGGACTTCGATCCCGCCGCGCTGCCCGACCATCTTCGGATGACATTTGTCGTCGAGGACGAATCTGGCAAGGTTCTCGCGAAGGGTAAGGATCTGGCGCAGCTACGACGCACGCTCGCCCCGCGCGTGCAGAAGGAAGTGGCCAAGGCGGCAACCGGAACCGAACGGGCAGCGGCAACCGTCTGGACATCCGAAACGCTGGGCGCATTGGAACAGACCATCACTCGCTCCATCGGCGGACAGCAGGTGACCGGCTACCCAGCTCTGGTGCCGGAGAACGGCGGAGTTGCCGTTCGTGTCCTGAGTACGCCGGCCGCGCAGGCGCAGGCGATGAGGGAAGGTACGCGGGCGCTTCTCCTCGCGGCCGTTCCCACCCAACTCAAGGCAGTGACCGCCGGCTTGTCGAACACGCAGCGTCTGGCTCTCGGCCAGAATCCGGACGGCGGCTTGGAGGCCCTCGTCGAAGATTGCCGGGTGGCAGCTGCCAACGAAGTGATCGCGGCCCACGGTGGACCGGTACGCACGCCTGAAGCGTTCGA
>NZ_LVCT01000276.1:0-12242 GCF_001647205.1 Rhodococcus sp. EPR-134 | reverse complement strand
AGAGCGTCGCACTGCTCGAGATGTCGACGCGATCAGTTGGATGATCGAGGAACTGCGCGTGAGCTTGTTTGCGCAGTCCCTCGGTACACCCACACCGATTTCCGAAAAGCGAGTCCTGAAAGCTATCGAAGCGATCAAGCGTTGATGTTCGGCGAGAATTGCGCGATCAGTAGATTGTCTGAATGTTGACGTTGGTGAGGAAACCGCCAAAGGTGGCAACAGTGTTGGCGAACCCGAGGGTTACCAGGCTGTTCACGACTCCGAGAACTGCAACTAAGTTCATAACGCCTCCGTGAAGATCCGAGATGCGGACGAACGTACCTGGTAGACACTAAGCGAATAACGTGCCCGATTTGTTCGATTGTTCGCTTTGTGTTCTCAGCGTTACCTAAGACCGCTCTGTGCTCTCAGCGTTATCTGAGGCGAAGGCCTCAGTCGACGGAAACGGTCTCGGCGCCGGGAGCCTTCTCGGCGGCACGGGTCTCTGCATGCTCGCGCATGTCGGTGATCTCACGTTCGAAATCCGCAGCCGAGCTGAAGGACTTGTACACCGATGCGAATCGCAGGTAGGCGACTTCGTCGAGATTTCGAAGCGGATCGAGGATCGCGAGCCCTACCTCGTTACTGGGAATTTCGGCAGAACCCGAAGCTCGAACGGCATCTTCGACCTGTTGGGCGAGCAAATTCAGCGAATCGTTGTCCACTTGGCGGCCCTGGCATGCGCGACGCACACCTTTGACAACCTTTTCTCGACTGAAAGGCTCCGTGACGCCGCTGCGCTTCACGACCGAGAGAACTGCCGTCTCGACCGTGGTGAATCGGCGGCCACACTCGGGGCACGAACGGCGCCGCCTGATCGCCTGGCCCTCGTCGGCCTCGCGCGAATCGACCACTCGGGAATCAGGGTGCCGGCAGAACGGGCAATGCATCGGGGTTCCTTCGTTGTCGCCGAAATGGCCGCAACTCAGATTCGCTACCGACTGCAAATCCTCCGACGATTTACAGAGCAGATCCACGTACTCAACGCGACCACCCGAGGTGGTGGGACTGTCAAGTGGACAGCTTACTCGCTGTGAACGGACTGCTCTCACGCTCGGTACGCCCCCGCCTGGTACGGGGTAGGTCAGCGCCCCGAGGCCGGCACGATCAGCGTTTGTCCCACTGACAGTCCGGAACTCGACATCGCATTGAGATCCATGATCTGCTCGATCACCGAACCGACAGCCTGGCCAGGTGCAACCTTGGCAGCAATATCACTGAGGGATTCACCCGCGGCAACGCGAACCACTTCGGTCGCGCCGTTTGTCGCAGCTACGTCACCACTCGACAAAGCGCCGATCCCCACCAACGCCAACACTGCGAATGCGGTGAATACGGCGCCCAGGAAAACCGTCTTCCAACTGACATCCTCGGCGGCCACTTCATGTTCGACCCGTGACACACCGACCCTGTTTCGGTGCGCGAAACTTCCTCCGTACGGGCGTGACGAATCGTGCTCGCTGTCCCACCGGCGAGGAGATTCGCGCAATGAACGCGAACCTGAAACCGCGCCCACCGCCGGAACCCGGCGAACGACGGCCGCCTGCGGTTCGTTGTCGACATCCCTGGCCACGCCACGCATTTCGGCCGCTCCGCGCCGTTCGAAGGACACAGCGTCTGCATCGGGCCCATAGAACGAGGGGTGGTACTTCAGTGCCGACGTACCGTCGAAACCAAACGCGTCGAAACCAATCGCGTCGTCGAAAACCCTGTTGCTTTTCAGTGCTGCGTTACCCATCGTGACCTCCGCTGGTCGACACCGATCGATGTGTTCGATCATGCGTTCGATGGAACGCATGTTCGAATTTCTACCACGCCTGGCCGACAATGTCTCTACTTGGAGCGACACGAATCGAACAGATGTTTGAAACCGCGAGCAAATCCGGCTAGATTCGTGTCAGACCACACAGCGGGAATTGCGAAAGCCTCCGTGTTTGTCGACAGCTCGAATGTTGGCAGGAGGCACCGACAGGTTTCTGCGCGACTTGCACCAGGCACTTTTGCAGGCAGTTTTCAAACACGACTTGTTCAGACACGACTTTTTCAGACACGACTTCTTCAGACACGGAGGCAACAGGCCATGAAGGACGATCGCTCCAGCACAGCCGCGGAGGCAGGAGCTTCTGCAGTTCCGTCTCCGTCGAGCGAGACGCTCACCGAGCGTCAGCGGCGCGTTCTCGAAGTGATCCGAGATTCGGTGACGGAGCGCGGGTATCCGCCGAGCATTCGCGAAATCGGGGATGCGGTGGGGCTTACCTCCACGTCGTCGGTCGCGCATCAACTGCGAACGTTGGAGCGCAAGGGCTTCCTTCGACGCGATCCCAATCGCCCTCGTGCAGTCGATGTTCGGGGTCTCGACGAGGTTGCGGCCGATACCGCCATCGCGTCGGTGTCGAAGCATTCCGGCGAGTACAACAGTGCCGACCCGCTGCCAGAGCCGGCGTTCGTCCCCATCCTGGGCCGCATCGCTGCCGGCGGACCGATCCTCGCCGAGGAAGCTGTGGAGGATGTGTTTCCACTCCCCCGCGAGCTCGTCGGCCAAGGTTCGCTCTTCATGCTCAAGGTTGTCGGTGAGTCGATGATCGATGCAGCGATCTGCGATGGCGACTGGGTTGTCGTCCGTCAGCAGAACGTCGCCGAGAACGGTGACATCGTGGCCGCAATGATCGACGGCGAAGCCACCGTGAAGACGTTCAAGCGTACGAAGAAGGAGGTGTGGCTGATGCCGCACAACGACCTCTTCGAGCCGATTCCCGGCAACAACGCCGTCATCTTGGGCAAGGTTGTCACGGTCATGCGGAAGATCTGAGTTCGCTCGCACCCTCGATCACAAAACTCTGGGCCCCGGCATCAGCCGGGGCCCAGAGTCTTTTCGTGACGATCAGCGGTCCATCACCCGAATCAGAGATTCAGCGAACGTCCGATGATCTCCTTCATGATCTCGGTTGTGCCACCGTAGATGGTCTGCACACGAGAGTCCATGTACGCCTTGGCAACCGGGTATTCCTTCATGTAGCCGTAGCCTCCGTGCAGCTGGAGGCAGCGGTCGATGAGCTTGACCTGAGCTTCGGTGGTCCACCACTTCGCCATCGCAGCTTCCTGCACGGTCAGCTTCTCGGCATTGAGCTGCTCGATGAACTTGTCCACCAGGATGCGCACTGCCGTGGTCTCCGTTGCCAATTCGGCCAGTACGAATCGGGTGTTCTGGAAGCTGCCGATCGACTTGCCGAATGCCTTGCGGTCACGGCAGTACTGGATCGTGCTCTCGAGAACCGATTCCATTGCGGCGGCAGCAACGACGGCGATCGAGAGTCGTTCCTGGGGAAGGTTCTTCATCAAGTAGAAGAAGCCCATTCCCTCTTCGCCCAGCAGGTTGGCAGCGGGAACGCGTACGTCGGTGAAGCTGAGTTCGGCGGTGTCCTGAGCCTTCATGCCGATCTTGTCGAGATTGCGTCCACGCTCGAAGCCGGGCATGTCCCGCTCGACAACGAGGAGGCTGAAGCCCTGAGCACCCTTGTCCGGGTCGGTGCACGCGACAACGATGATGATGTCGGCGTTGATTCCGTTGGTGATGAAGGTCTTCGAACCGTTGAGTACCCAGTGGTCCCCGTCGCGAACTGCTTTCGTCTTGATGCCCTGCAGGTCGCTACCGGTACCCGGTTCGGTCATCGCGATCGCCGAGATCAGCTCACCCGACGCGAATCCGGGTAGCCAACGCTGCTTCTGCTCCTCGTTGGTCAACTCCAGGAGGTACGGCGCCACCACGTCGTTGTGCAGCGTGAAGCCGATACCACTGAAGCCACCCTTGGTGGTTTCCTCGGTGATGATCGTGTTGTAGCGGAAATCCTTGACACCGCCGCCGCCGAATTCCTCAGGTACCGCGGTTCCCAGGAATCCCTGCTTTCCGGCCTCGACCCAGACGTCACGATCGACGATGTTCTGCTCTTCCCACTTCTCGTGGTTCGGTGCCACGTGCTGTGCCAAGAACTTCTGGTACGACTCCCGGAAGAGTTCATGTTCCGGTTCGAACAGGGTGCGCTCCACGCCGACTCCTTGCAATTCGATATACGGCACTTCAGTGATGTACCCGGTGGGGACGATGTACCCGGTCGGGATGTTTTCGCTGAGACTGGGCACGCCGAAGTTCGCGGGCCCACGTCACTGCCTCCGACGGTAGAACCTGTTGCGATACCCGTCGATGACCCGAACGATCACGATTCGTGACTGTAGCGGTTATCTGTTACTCGAAGTACGGAATTTGGCGAGGTATCGCATGATCGGGTAGGCGACCAGGATGCCGATCGACCCCCAAGCGATGCCGCCCAGCTCGACCGAACCAATGGTCAGCGTCAGGTTCCCGATGCCGGCAACCAGTGCGGCAGCGGCGACGGTCAGGTTGACCGGATCGGTGAAGTCCACCTTCGCTTCCATCCAGATGCGCACACCGAGAATGCCGATGAGTCCGTAGAGAACCATCGTCGCACCGCCGATGACGCCGTTCGGAACCGTGAAGACCAGTGCACCGAATTTGGGCGAAAATGCCAGGATCACGGCGGTGGCGGCCGCTACCCAGTACGCCGCGGTCGAGTACACACGCGTCGCTGCCATGACCCCGATGTTCTCGGCATACGTGGTGGTTCCGGATCCGCCGCCGGCGCCCGCCAAGGTCGTGGCGAGACCGTCTGCAAACAGCGCATTGCCGGCCAGATCATCGAGGGACTTACCCGTCATGGCGGACACCGCCTTGACATGTCCGACGTTCTCGGCGACCAGAACGATCACCACGGGCAGCGCGAGCACGATCACCGACCAGTCGAACGACGGTCCGTGCAGACTCGGCAGCCCGAACCAGTCGGCTTCGCGCAGAGCGGACACTCGTTCACTGTCGAGACCACCGATGACCGCGGCGAAGACCCAGCCGATCACGACGCCGACCAGAATGCCCAACCGGCCGAGCAGCCCGGGACCGACGACCGTGACCAGCAGGATCGAAACGAGCGTGACGGTGGCGATCAGCGGCTGCGATTCGAAGGAACCGACCGCCGTCGGAGCGAGGTTGAGACCGATCAGCGCGACGACCGCGCCTGTCACTACCGGCGGCATGACGGCGTCGATGACCCGGCTGCCGATCAGACGTACGGCGACGCCGATCAACATCAACACGATGCCGACGGCCATGACGGCACCGAGCTGCGCGGCCGGGCCCGATCCTGCCGACGCTGTCAGCGGGGCGATGAACGCGAAGGACGAACCGAGATAGCTCGGGATCCGGCCCCGGGTGATGAGCAGGAACAGCGCGGTGCCGATACCCGAGAACAACAGCGTCGTCGTGACGGGGAAGCCGGTGATGGTCGGAACGAGCAGTGTCGCTCCGAACATCGCGATGACGTGTTGCATCCCGATTCCGATGGTGCGCGGCCAACTCAGTCGTTCGTCCGGCGCCACGACGGCTCCGTCGGCGATCCGCTTGCCGTCTCCGTGGACAGTCCAGCCGATTCCGCCGGCCCCGGTCATTGTTTCTCGTTCGATCACAGGTCGAAATACTAGAGGTCAGGCGCTCGGTCTCCGACCGAGACCAACGAAACCAGTTCAGCTGATTGCGTCGGCCGCCGCTTTGCGCGCTGCCACCGGATCACCGGTTGCCAGCACCGCCGCCGCAGCCGCCTCACATTGCGCCATGGTGACTGACCCGACCTTCGCTCCCACACCCGCGACCGACGCCGCAGCGCACGACAGCGAGGAAACTCCGAGTCCGGCCAGAACACACGCCAACAGTGGATCGGCGGCCGCCTCACCGCAGACGCCGACGCGCTTGCCTGCCGCCTGACCGGCCTGGGCCGTACGTGCGACAAGGGCGAGCACCGCGGGCTGCCACGGATCGGTCAGGTCGGCGAGTTCGGAGGACATCCGATCAGCGGCCATCGTGTACTGAGCGAGGTCGTTGGTACCGATCGAGAGGAATTCGACGTGTTCGAGAATCTGGTCGGCCAACAGCGCCGCCGCCGGGATCTCCACCATCACACCGGGAACAAGATCGCGTGCCCGCACCGCATCGGCAAAACGTTTCGCCTCGGCCGGGGTGGCGATCATCGGTGCCATGACCCACGGCGACGAGTTGGTCGACGCCGCGGCTGCCGCGATCGCGTCGAGCTGGCGGTCGAGAATTCCCATGTCCTGCCAGGCGATTCGGACCCCACGAACGCCGAGGGCCGGATTCGCTTCCTCTTGATGGTTGGCGAATTTGAGCGGCTTGTCCGAACCCGCGTCCAACGTGCGAATGATGACCTTCTTGCCTGCGAAGGCCTCGAGAACTTCGGCGTAGATCGCCGCCTGCTCGTCTACGGTCGGTTCGGTCTCACGGCCGAGGAAGCAGAGTTCGGTCCGGAAGAGCCCGATGCCTCCCGCTGCGGTCAGCGCCGCGGCCCGAGCGCCGGCGCCGTCTTGAACGTTGGCGAGGACGTCTACCGGCCGGCCGTCCGACGTCCGGCCTGGTCCGGTCCACGTGCTGACGCGTTCACGATCGATCCGGGATTGTTCGACCAGTTCGCGCGCCTGCTCAGGATCGGGCTCCGCGATCACGTCGCCGGTGGTTCCGTCGATCAGAATCGGTGTTCCGGCCGCGATGGATTCCAGTTCCTTCGCGGCCACGATGCACGGGATGCCCAACTGCCTCGCGATGATTGCCGTGTGGCTGGTCGGGCCGCCGAAGATGGTCACGAGTCCGATGATCTTGGTTGCATCGAGGCCCGCGGTGTCCGCAGGAGCCAGATCGTCCGCGCACAGCACCGACGGCGTCTCGGGCATCGGAACTCCGGGTTCGGGCAATCCGGAGAGTTCGGCGATCACGCGGTCGCGGATGTCCTCGAGATCGGTGACGCGCTCGGCCATCACACCGCCGACCTTGGTGAACAGCACCACGAACTGCTCCGTCGCCGCGATCGCAGCCTGCACCGGGGGCACTCCGCCGGCGATCGACTTCTTTGCCGCCCCGATCCAGCCGCGATCGGCTGCCATCGCCGCGTTGGCCTGCAAGACCTCGGCGGCCGCGCCTGTGGCTTCGCCGGCCCGTCCGAGAAGGCGGTTCTCGACAGCCTTCGCTGCTGCGACGAAGGCGTCTGCAGCGGCCTCTCGATCGGCCTCGTCGAGGGCCGGTGCATCGGTGACGAGTTCTGGTCGGCTGGACGGCCAGATAGCCGGGCCGTATGCAATTCCGGGCACGACGGGGGTGCCGTGCACGGTGATTCGGTTGAGCTGTTCGGTCATCTGTCCTCCTTGAGCGATGGGCCCGGTGTCACACCGGATCACCTCGAGCGCGTAAAGCCCTCACCTTCGTTGTGACGAAGATTACTCCCAAGTCTTGACATGTCAACACACTCGGGCGTAAAACAACATAAAGCAACATTCACTGTGATCCACAACGCACCGTCGGATCACATTTCGGAATCGGAGAGCACGTGTACGCGGAAGAACGCCAACAAGCGATCGGCACCATGGTGTCGCAGCGCGGACGCATGTCCGTGGCGGCGCTGTCGGAGACCTTCGGAGTGACCGCCGAGACCGTGCGTCGCGATCTGGCCTTCCTCGAGCGGATCGGACAGATCAGGCGTGTGCACGGCGGCGCCGTTCCGACCGGATCCCTCCATGTGACCGAACCGGGCATGGCGGAACGCGATCAGACCCGCGCGCAACAGAAGGACCGGATCGCCCGCTGCGCGGTCACCTATCTCCCTCCTACCGGCGGCAGCGTCATCTTCGACGCGGGCACGACCACGGGCCGCATGATCCCCGAACTACCGACCGAGAACGACTTCACGGCCGTGACCAATTCCGTGCCGATCGGCGCACGACTGGCATCGATGAACTCGATTTCCCTGATCCTGCTCGGCGGACGAGTACGCGGGGTGACGCAAGCCGCGGTCGGCGAGGACGCTCTACGCCTGCTGAGCACGTTGCGGGTCGACGTCGCCTTCGTCGGAACCAACGCGATCAGCGTCGGACACGGACTCTCCACCCCGGACAGCGAAGAGGCCGCCGTCAAACGTGCGATGGTCAAGGCCGCCAATCACGTTGTCGTGGTGGCCGATTCCAGCAAAGTCGGCCGCGAGCACTTGATCAGCTTCGCACCACTCGACAGCATCGACGTCCTCATCACCGACGAAGAGATCAGTCCCACAGACACATCCGAGTTCCACGACCACGGAATCGAGGTGGTGATCGCATGATCGTCACACTGACAGCCAACCCGAGTATCGATCGGACCGTACAACTCGAGCAACGGCTCGAACGAGGCTCCGTCCTACGCGCCCACTCCACTCGCAGCGACCCCGGCGGCAAGGGGGTCAACGTGGCGCGTGTTCTCGCCGCAGCCGACCTCGACGTGCTCGCGGTGCTGCCGGGAAACGGTGGTGACCCTCTGCTCTCGGCGCTCGCAACCGGTGGGATTCCCCACATCGGCGTCGCCACAACGGGTCCGGCTCGCACCAACATCACCATCGCGGAACCGGACGGGACCACGACGAAGATCAACGAACCGGGCGCAACGCTGTCCGGTTCGACGCTCGACGCCCTGGCACAGGAGTTGATCGCCCGCGCCGATACCGCACTGTGGTTCGCGCTGTCCGGCTCACTGCCTCCCGGCGTTCCGCTGGGGTGGTACGGCGAACTGGTCGCCGCGCTGCGCGATCACCCGTGCAAGGTGGCGGTCGACACCTCGGACGCCCCACTGACGGCACTCGCCGAAGGCTTCCCCGGCTCGGCACCTGATCTGCTCAAACCCAACGGCGAGGAACTCGCGCAACTGACCGGCGTCGACGGCCACGTCCTCGAACGTGCTGCCGAGAACGGTGATCCCGGGCCTGCAGTCACGGCGGCGCAGCGATTGGTCGATCGCGGCGTCGGCAGCGTGCTCGCCACGCTCGGCGCAGCCGGTGCCGTCCTCGTCACGGCCGACGGCGCGTGGATCGCCACCGCTCCCCCGATTGTCGCAGTCAGTACCGTCGGCGCAGGCGATTCGTCGCTGGCCGGCTACATCCTCGCCGAAGCGGGCGGCGGCTCGGAATCCGAGCGGCTACGTCACGCGGTCGCCTACGGAAGCGCCGCTGCCTCCCTTCCCGGCACAACCCTTCCCACACCCGAACAGATCGATCTGGCAGCGGTTTCGGTATCTGCAGCAGATGCCGCCTCTCCCATCCCCGTCCCCACCGAACTCGCCTGACGCCCTAAGGAACCTGACATGTCCGATACCACCGCAGCCGGCAGTTCCGGCCCGGAGATCATCAGTCCCGAACTGATCTCACTCGACACCGACCTGGGTTCGACCAAGGAAGATGTCATTCGTTCTCTCGCAGCGCGATTGACTGCAGCGGGACGGGCGAGCGACGCCGCGGGACTGGTCGATGCCGCACTCGCTCGCGAAGCGCAGTCCGCGACCGGACTGCCCGGCGGAATCGCAATTCCCCACTGCCGCGCCGAGGCTGTCTCGTCCGCGTCCCTGGGGTTTGCTCGACTCGATCCGAAGGTCGACTTCGGTGCACCCGACGGCCCCGCCGATCTGGTCTTCCTGATCGCGGCACCCGAAGGCGCCGGGGCCGAGCACATGAAGCTGCTCTCCTCGTTGGCCCGAGCACTCGTCAGGCCCGCGTTCGTCACGTCACTTCGTGAAGCGTCGACGCCGGACGAGATCGTGAGACTGGTCGACGAGGTACTCAATCCCGCACCGAAGGATCCTGCAGCAAAGGCTGCGGCAGCGACACCCCCGGCACCTGTTTCCACCGGGAAACACGCTACCGAGGAGACCCCGGCACCAGCGCCCGCGGAGCGTCACATCGTCGCGGTCACCGCCTGCCCGACCGGAATCGCTCACACCTACATGGCGGCGGACTCACTCGTCGCCGCGGGTGAACGCGCCGGCATCAAGGTTCACGTCGAAACGCAAGGTTCGAGCGGAAGCACCCCCCTTGACCCTTCGGTGATCGCGGGAGCCGCCGCGGTCATCTTCGCCACCGACGTCGGAGTGAAGGGCCGCGAACGATTCGCCGGTAAGCCCGTCGTCGCTTCCGGTGTGAAGCGGGCAATCAACGAGCCGGACAAGATGCTCGCAGAAGCGTTGCGCGCCTCCGAGAATCCCGCCGCCGCCACCGTTGACGGCACCGCCGCAGCGGCCGCGGATTCCGATGCCGGTTCCGTAGGGTTCGGCACCCACCTCCGTCAGGTCCTCCTGACCGGTGTCAGCTACATGATCCCGTTCGTCGCGGCCGGCGGTCTGCTGATCGCACTCGGCTTCCTGCTCGGCGGATACGAGATCTCCGGTCCGGCCAAGGACATCGTTCTCAACAACTCGATCACCAACCTTCCCGACGGTGGTCTGGCCACCTATCTCGGCGCAGTGCTGTTCCAGATCGGTTCGTTGGCATTCAGCTTCCTGGTGCCCGCGTTGGCCGGCTACATCGCCTTCGCCATCGCCGACCGGCCTGGCATCGCTCCCGGCTTCACAGCCGGCGCGGTCGCCGTGTTCGTCGGTGCCGGTTTCATCGGCGGCTTGGTCGGTGGTCTCATCGCCGGTGTCGTCGCGCTCTACATCGGCCGGATCGCCGTCCCGCAGTGGCTGCGAGGCCTGATGCCGGTGGTAATCATCCCGCTGTTCGCGACGCTGGTCGTCGGAGCACTGATGTTCATCGTCCTCGGGCGTCCGCTCGCCGCGATCACCTCCGGTCTCACCGACTGGCTCAACGGACTGTCCGGCAGCTCGGCCATCTTCCTCGGCATCATTCTCGGCCTGATGATGTGCTTCGACCTCGGTGGACCGGTCAACAAGGCGGCTTACGCCTTCGCCGTCGCCGGACTCAACGTCAACGACCCGGCCACTTTGCGCATCATGGCGGCTGTCATGGCTGCCGGTATGGTTCCGCCGCTTGCCATGGCACTTGCCTCGACGGTGCTGCGTCCCAAGCTCTTCAGCGAAGCCGAACGGGAGAACGGAAAGGCTGCCTGGTTGCTGGGTTCGGCATTCATCTCCGAGGGCGCGATTCCGTTCGCCGCTGCCGACCCGCTTCGCGTGATCCCCTCGATGATGGCGGGCGGCGCGGTCACCGGCGCGCTGATCATGGCTTTCGACGTCACTCTCAGCGCCCCGCACGGCGGGATCTTCGTCTTCTTCGCAGTCGGCGGAATCGGCTGGTTCCTGGTCTCGCTCGCCGCGGGAACCGTGGTAGCTGCGCTCGCCGTCGTCGGAGCCAAGGAGTTCTTCCGCAAGGGGCCGTCCGATGCCGAACTCGACCCCGAAATCGTGCCCGCTGCGGCATGATCGACAGCAGGCAACACTGCAGTCACCACCTGAGTCACCAGATCTGCCCGAACACCCCATAACGTCCGCAACGACAGTTCTACAACGAGGAGATCCCATGCCCAGCAAGACAGTTGCCGTCGGTTCCGCAGTCGGCCTCCACGCCCGCCCCGCCGCTCTCATCGCCGAAGCAGTCGGAGCCTCCGGCGCCACGGTCACCCTCGCAGTCGCCGACGGCGAACCCGTGGATGCAGGTTCGGCACTGATGATCATGACGCTCGGAGCCGCCAAGGACACCGAAGTAACCATCGAGTCCGACGACGCCGACGCACTCGCCAAGGTCGCCGAGCTGGTAGCCGCTGATCTCGACGCCTGACCCGATGTCAGTCGGTGCTGTGTAGCGGGCCGGACACTCTCACGGAGTCAGTGCGAGTGTCCGGCCCAGCCAGTCCATTTCGAGTTCCAGAGCAGTGCCCCACACATCACCCGAGTGCCCGCCGGGAAGGGTGTAGTAGTCCACGTTCATGTCGGCGGCGCGTGCAGCCTCGAACATGATCTCCTGCTGAGGGCGGTAGATGTCGTCGTCCTCACCCGCGACAAATACACCCGACAACTGCGGATACCGATTCTGCGCCATCAGGTCTCGGGCGTTGACCGCGTCGAACGCGCTTTCGTCACCGTCGAACATGGCCGCCACGGTGTCCTCGTGATCACCGGTCGACGGTTCGTCCTGGCCGGAGAAGTCCAGGAACGACGGGTATCGGTCCGGGAAGTTCACGGCCATCTCGATCGCGCATGTCCCGCCGTAGGAGAACCCACCGATAGCCCATTGCGCAGCGTCCGGATTCACTTGAAGGTTCGATTCGATCCAGTTCGGGACGTCCTGGTCCAGATACGTCGCGACGTTGCCGAGCGCAGAATC
>NZ_LVCT01000275.1:0-9824 GCF_001647205.1 Rhodococcus sp. EPR-134 | reverse complement strand
GGTGGTCGCGAGCCGGCCACTGTCCAGCCAGTCGCTGGGGCTGCCGGGCTCACCCGCCACCAACACCAGTACGGGCAACTCGGCACGCGGATCGGCAAGATAGGCCGGCGGGAGATACAGCGTCGCAGGCCTCGCGTCGAATCCCGAAACGTTTCCTGGAATCGCCGCTTCCGCCACGACACCGTTGCTCGGCATCCGCACCGGAACCTGCCAATGAGTTTCGGTGGGCAGTCCCCGTTGAACCCAAGGTTCGGCCCCGGGGAGCGAATCGAAGGCAACGTTCTCGACCGAGCCCACCGGCCAGTGCCCGACCAGTGAGCCGAGTGTGGGATAGGTGCCGGTCTGCGCGTTGACCTGACCCACTGCGACGATCGCGGCCAGCCCGGCGAATGCCGTCACCGAAAGGCCACGCGCAAGCCCTGGGCGCCGAAGGAGAACGAGTGCGGCGCCGATGACTCCGAACATCGCCAGCGCTATCCAGACAAAATTCGACACCGGTAGCTGCGCGGGCAGCGGCCGAAAGCTGAGCCACACGAACGTCGCACCGGTGGCTGATCCGAGCACTGACAGACCTAGCGCGACCAACGCGGCCCGACGCGGCAACCACCGAAGCAGAAGCAACGTGCCGACGCCGACGATGACGGAACCCACGAGCAGCGCTGCGGTGATGTGTCCGTGCTCGAGTGACATACGCGAGAGCCGCGTCAGGAGTTGATGCCCGTGCATTCGTTCCAGTATCCACATCTACCGTCGGTCTGCGAATTCGTGGAATTATCGGGAATCAGCGGCGTCGTCGAAATCTCACGAATGCCGCGCCCCCGATCGCACATCCTGCCGCGACCAACCCGGCCCACACGAATGTCCACGGATCGACCCCGACACCGACCGAACCGGCAGACGAGTCAGCCGTCGCTTCTGTCGCGTCCACGAGCGCTCGCATCACGTACACCGGAGGCAACGCTCCGCCGGCAGATTCCGAACCGATCAGAACATCGCCCGCATCGTTGAATGCCACCGCCTCACCCTGAGGCTCCTTCGGGAGCGGGATCCGCAGCGGTTCGGTACCGGTGAGCGTCGCGCCGATTCCGCCGTCCACGACTTCGTACAGGTACAGGTCGGAGTAACTCCGAAGTGCGATCGCCGAACCGTCCGACGACACCGCTCCCCCGGTGAACATCACCGACACGGGCTTCTCCGGTCCGAGGGACACGGCTCCGACGCGCTCGAGCGGCGTCGGGCCGGGCTGCGCCAAGTCACTCAGTTTCTGATCCCCGACCGGTGTGTAGACACTGCTTTCGCCGAACAATTCCTTGGTCACGACAAAAACGTGGCCGTCGGGGTCGAGCAGTATCGACTCGGTGTCGTGCGCACCGTCCGGGTACGTGAGGCGGTGCAACGTACCGTCACCGGAATCGAGGTCCATCGTGATGAACGCCACTGTTTCGCGGGTCCGGAGGTTGTCACCGGTGTCCGACAGAACGAGCGTTCGCCCACTCACCGCAAGATCTTCGACGTCGTAAGGATCTATCGGGACCGGAATCTGTTTCTGGACAACACAGTTCAGGTCCATTTCGAATACGAAGTCGTCACTGCCGCCGTCGCCCATCGCGTAGATCCGATCGTCGACGACGACCATCCCCGACAACTCCTGGAGCGCAGGATCGGTAGGCGTACAGAGTGGGGCGAACTCGCTCGGTTCGAACGACGACGCCTGTGCGAGCGCTCCGGGAAGCAGTGCGGTTGCCGTAGTCGCAGCAATCACCGCGACCACGGCCCCGAAACTACGCACTAGGTGCGTACTCGACCAATGCCGAGGCCAACATCTGCGGCACACGTGCGTGCACCCGCGTTCCCGCCTCTTCGTGAGTCGATTCCAAAATCGTTCCGTCCGAGTGGATTCGAGCCATCAAGTCACCGCGCGTGTACGGCACCAGCACGTCGACCTCGACCTCCGGCCGAACCAGCACCTCGCTGAGATGTGCTCTTAGTTCGGCGATTCCCTCACCCGTCCGCGCCGAGACGAACACGGCACCAGGCAACAGACCACGTAGTTGCGTCAACGTAACCGGATCTGCCGCGTCGATCTTGTTGACCACGATCAACTCCGGCGGAGCCTTCGAATCCGTCTCGCGCAGAACATCGGTGACGACTTCCCGCACAGCCTTGATCTGTTCTGTCGGCAACGGATCCGAACCGTCGACCACGTGCAGAAGCAGATCCGCGTCGGTCACTTCCTCGAGAGTCGAGCGGAATGCCTCGACCAACTGAGTCGGAAGGTGTCGCACGAAGCCGACCGTGTCGGTGAGTACGTACTCGCGGCCGTCGTCGAGTGCTGCGCGGCGAGTGGTCGGGTCCAAGGTGGCGAACAACGCGTTCTCCACGAGCACACCCGATCCGGTGAGCGAATTGAGCAGACTCGATTTGCCCGCGTTGGTGTATCCGACGATGGCGATCGACGGGATGTCGCTCTGCAGTCGACGTGTGCGCTTGGTGTCGCGAGCGGCCTTCATGCCCTTGATCTCGCGGCGTAGTTTTGCCATGCGCTCACGAATACGACGGCGGTCCGTCTCGATTTTCGTTTCACCGGGACCACGCAGACCCACACCGCCGTTACTGCCGGCACGGCCACCGGCCTGGCGCGACATCGACTCGCCCCAACCACGCAGACGCGGGAGCATGTACTCCATCTGAGCAAAAGCGACCTGCGCCTTACCCTCACGCGAAGTGGCGTGCTGAGCAAAGATGTCGAGAATGAGGGCCGTCCGGTCGATGACCTTGACCTTGACGATCTTCTCCAGCGCCGTGAGCTGCGCCGGCGTCAGCTCACCGTCGCAGACGACGGTGTCGGCGCCGGTCGCCAGGACTACTTCGCGCAGTTCCTGCGCCTTGCCGGAACCGATGTAGGTGGCAGCGTCGGGTTTGTCGCGACGCTGAACCAGTCCTTCGAGGACCTCGGAGCCGGCCGTCTCGGCAAGTGCGGCCAACTCGGTCATGCTCGCCTCGGCCTGCTCGGCAGTTCCCTGCGTCCAGACGCCGACCAGGACAACTCTTTCGAGTCGAAGCTGGCGGTACTCGACTTCGGTGACGTCCTCGAGCTCGGTCGACAGACCGGCCACGCGGCGCAGGGCGCCGCGATCTGCGAGTTGCATCTCACCGGTCGACGGGTTGCCCGATGCGGACGCTGCCGTGTATTCGGCTTGCGCGTACTCGGACTGCTCGTGAGCGGTGGACTCTTCGTTTTCATGTGTGTTCGTCATACAAGATCCATGGTCCCACGAAACCTGGGCACGGTGCATCCGTATTTCCTGCAGGCGTATTTCCCGCGGGCGATATCACACAAGCGATTGCCACCACGCGTCGCTGATCGTTCCGCTCGCCACCAGAACCGAGGGCCCCCGCAACGACCCTTTGCCGCCTTCGACGGTGACCTGTACCTCGCCGCCGAGCACGCGCACCAGTACCGAGCCTTCATCGCGGCCGTCGTACCTCAGCGCCGCGGCCGCAGCTGCGACCGTTCCGGTTCCGCAGGAACGAGTCTCGCCCACACCGCGCTCGTGAACGCGCATGTGAACCCCACCGTCGTGGATCGGAGTCACGATCTCGATATTGACGCCGTGCGGGAAGAACCCGGGATCGAAGCCCGGCGAAACACTCAAATCGAGCGAACTCAACACTTCTGGCGTCACGTGCTCGTCGACACACGCCAAATGCGGATTACCGACGTCGATCCCGACGCCGGCGAAGACGCGGCCGTCGATTGTTGCCGAGCTGGTGCCGAGGTCCTTGATCGGGCCCATCGCCACGGTCACGTCACCATGTGTGGCGTCGTAGCCGTGCACCACGACCGGACGTGCTCCGGCGCGGCTGCCGACCACGAACTCGTCCTTGCTCTCCAAGCCCGAGGCCTTGAGATAGTGGGCGAATACGCGAACGCCGTTTCCGCACATCTCGGCGATGGAGCCGTCGCTGTTGCGGTAGTCCATGAACCAGTCTTCGGCAGCGACGCCGTCGGGCAGCGCACCGAGCACGCCCGCGTCCGCAAGTGCGCCTGCCCGGGCGACACGAAGGATGCCGTCGGCGCCGAGGCCACGCTGACGATCACACAACGCTGAAACTCGCGCCGGCTCGAGATCGATCCGAACGTCGAGGTCAGGGAGAACGACGAAGTCGTTCTGCGTGCCGTGGCCCTTACTGAAATCCATGGTCGCCATCCTATCCGGACCTACCGAGCGACTTACGCAGGTGACGCGGTGACCACCACGTTCTGTTCGTAGGTGAAGCCGGACGGCAACGAGGGATCCGGCACCGTCGCGCCCCCGCAGGTCACCAGGACAAGCCTGGGCGCACCGGATTCGGAGAAGAACTCCGCAGGCAAAGCCACCTTTTCGTACAACTTCAGGCTCGCTGCGTGATAGGTGAACATCGTTCCGGTGTCGTCACTGACATAGATCGGTGTTCCGGGCTTCATCTGGTGCAGCGCCCACAAGGCGCCGTGCGTGCGGTCACCGTCGTCGACGTGGCCGGCAACAAGATTGGTACCCTCCGAAGATCCGAACTGCACGCCGTTGGTGAAATGCGAAACCTTGTCAGGATGCGGAAGGATCATTCCGCGGTTGGCGCCGAACCCACTGGTCACGATGTCGGCTCGCACATCCAGATCGGGAATCGCGAGCGTGTTCGGCGGCAGATCCGTTGGCGCAGGCGCCCAACTCGCCCCTGGATCGGTTGGGGCTCCCACGTCGAAGGGCGCTTCGGGAACAGGTGCGCTGATGGGCTTCCCGGCCGCACTCACCGCAAAGTAGATCAGTACCCCGCCGACCGTGAGAAATGTGACGAGCAGAAGAACCAGCGGTAGCCGACCCGCGCGTCGACGTTTCGGATGCGCGTGCGCCGCGGTCTGCGCCATGTTCGTTGTCCTCCAGTCCGTCGATCGCGAAACCGATCGATCGCGAAATAGCTAACTGTAAGATAGCTGATCCGCTCGATCGTGTTACAGACCGCGATCTGCGAGCGCCGCGAAAGCGGAGTTGGGCAGCTCCGGATCGGCACCGTCGAGCCAGTGCACGCGTGCGTCACGACGGAACCATGATCGTTGGCGGCGAACGTAGCGCCGCGTCCCGATGAACGTCCGTTCGAGTGCTTCGGCCAGATCGTATTCACCGTCGAAATGTGCGAGCACCTGTGCGTAGCCGATGGCTCGCGGCGCTGTGACGCCATCACGCAATCCTTGCTCGACGAGCACGGCAACTTCGTCGACAAGTCCGTCTGAAAACATCAGCTCTGTTCGCAACCGAATCCGGGCGTCGAGTTCTTCCGTATCCCGATCTACGCCGAGAATGCGAGTTCCCCATCGAGGGTCACCGATCTGCGGCGCCGAGGCCGCGAACGGCAGACCTGTTAGCTCGACGACCTCGAGCGCCCGAACCATCCGCCGGCCGTCCGTCGGCAGTATCGACGCCGCCGCTACCGGATCAGCAGCAACAAGCGCCGTATGCACCGCACCGACCCCACCGTCGGCCAGCACTGCCTCCCACTTCGCACGAACTTCGGGATCCGTTGCCGGAAAGGACCATTCGTCGAGTAGAGACTGGACGTACATCATGGATCCGCCGACGATCACCGGAACCTTGCCCGCCACGATCAGATTCTCGGCGATCGCGATCGCGTCGCTTTGATAACGCGCGACGGTGGCGGTCTCCTTCACGTCGAGAACGTCGAGCAGGTGATGCGGAATCCCGCGACGCTCGGCCGGCGTCAGTTTGGCGGTCCCGATATCCATGCCGCGATAGAGCTGCATCGCGTCGATGTTGATGATTTCACCGCCGAATTCCTCGGCCAGTGCCAGCGCGAGATCGGACTTTCCCGACGCTGTCGGACCGACAACTGCGATCGGGCGAAGTTCTTCAGGGACGTTCACGGCCGCCACGTCCCGACGTGGTAACCGACGCCGAACGGCGCATCGCTGTAGTCGACCGTCGCGCGAGGATGGGCCGACCGAGACGAGCCCGTAAAGGCACCGGCCAGGACCTGCCACGCCGCGCGCCCCTGGGCTCCGACACTGCGGCAGAGCCGCGGATCGAGAGCAAGCAGCGCCTCCGGGTCACCGGCCGTCAGGGCGTCGTCGATGGCCGACTGCACACCCGCGGCGCGCTCGTCGAAGCTTCCTGGCGCCTTTGCCGTCAGCGTGGACGCACCGTCAGCAACGATCAGAAGCCCTTGCGGTCGGTTGTCGCTGTCGAGTTGCTTGCGCAGCTGCTGCCCGAATTCACGACATTCATTCGCCGACGCCTTTGCACTGACGACGTGCATGTCGACGGTTATCTCCACGTCTGTTCGGCCACGCAACCAGCCGGCAACAAGGGCGCACAGTTCGAGAGATGGCACCGGTTCGCCTGCCGCATCCGCGTCCAGTGACGTCCGGACATCGGCGCCGAATCCAGCGAACGTACCGATCTGCCCACGTCCGACGCCCGATCGCCAGAGTTCGCCTGCTGCTTTCTCGGGTTCTGCATTCTCTAGGCCGACACCGACGCCCACCCAGTGCACCGCCTCGTGAGCGAGCCGGCTCACGGCGGTTGTCGCTGCAGCACGCACCTGAGCGGACTCGGCCGAATCACCGGACAATTCCGGCACGAGTAACGGCGCCGAGGGGACGAGAACAGCGGAAGTCAACACAGTTGCCACGCTAGTCGACCCCGAGGTGGCGACCTCACACCCTCTTACCTGATTCAATAGTCGGAGAACGTGAGTACCGGGTTCAATGGAACCAGGAATGCGATCAGGCAGCCGTGACGCGCGGCAGAGACGAGGACCGATGACCGAGAACAGTGAACCCACCACCGGCGCCGACAGCAGTTCGGCCAGCCCGAGCCCGGCAGCACCCAAACCCGGCGCTCCCAAACCTGGTGGACCACGCCCCGGTGCGCCCCGCCCCGGAGCACCTCGCCCCGGACCAGCAGCCTCGCATGCCGTCACCGCCGCACCGGCCAGCGACCCGAGCAAGTTCGGACGCGTCGAGGAAGACGGAACCGCCTGGGTGAAGACCGCTGACGGTGAACGTCAGATCGGTTCGTGGCAGGCCGGCGACGCCACCGAGGGCCTCGCCCATTTCGGTCGTCGCTACGACGACCTCGCGACCGAGGTCTCGCTACTCGAGGCGCGACTGACGTCGGGCGCCGGAGACGCCAAGAAGACCAAGGCTGCCGCCATCGCTCTGTCCGAATCCCTCTCGACCGCTGCAGTGATCGGTGACCTCGACGCTTTGGCTCGCCGACTCGACGTGATCGTTGCCGGTTCCGACGAGGCCGCAGCGCACGCGAAGGAAGAGAAGGAACAGTCGCGCGCGGCAAGCACCGCCCGCAAGGAGGCCCTCGCAGTCGAGGCCGAGCAGATCGGCTCGGAGTCGACCCAGTGGAAGACCGCGGGTGATCGACTGCGCGAGATTCTCGACGAGTGGAAGACGATTCGCGGAATCGACCGCAAGGTCGACGACGCGCTGTGGAAGCGGTACTCCAAGGCTCGCGAGTCCTTCAACCGACGACGTGGAGCGCACTTCGCCGAACTCGACCGGGATCGTGCGAGCGCCCGTTCGACGAAGGAAGAACTGGTCGAGCGCGCCGAGAAGCTGTCGACCTCCACTGAATGGGGACAGACCGCCGGGGAATTCCGCGATCTGCTCAGCGAGTGGAAGGCTGCCGGCCGCGCACCGCGCGAGGCCGACGACAACCTGTGGAAGCGCTTCAAGGGCGCTCAGGACGTGTTCTTCGCCGCGCGCAACGCTGCTGCATCCGAGCGCGACGCCGAATTCGAGCAGAACGCAGTCGCGAAGGAAGAGCTGCTCGCTGCGAACGCGAACATCGACCCGGCGCACGGACTCGAGAATGCTCGTGCAGCGCTTCGCGACCTGCAGGAGAAGTGGGACGCGATCGGCAAGGTGCCGCGCGACCGAATGCAGGAACTCGAAGCGAAGCTCCGGGCCATCGAAACCAAGGTGCGCGACGCGGTCGACGCCGAGTGGCGTCGCACCGATCCGGAAGCACTTGCCCGGGTCGCGCAGTTCAAGGAGCGGGTGAGCCAGTTCGAGGAGCAGGCCGCCAAGGCTCAGGCTGCCGGCAAGACGAAGGACGCCGAGAAGGCTCTCGCTCAGGCCAAGCAGTGGCGTGAGTGGGCCGAAGCTGCCGAAAGCGCCGTCAACGAGTAATCGACGACGAGCTGTAAAGACAACAAAAACGCCGGCTGACTCCGAAAGGAGTCAGCCGGCGTTGTCTTGTGCTTTGGACGGACTGCCTGCTGTGTCAGCCGACGTTCCATTCCTGATGCTTCTCGGCTTCGGCCGCAGCAATCCGGCGTTGCTCCTCGGCAGCGAGCTGAATGTTGGTTCGTGTCCAGACCACCTTGAGCCAATGGAAGGTCAAGAACACGACGGCAAACCATCCGATGATCAGCCCGATCGACGGTCCTGCCACATTGAAACCGGCGGGAATGGTCTGACGCGACCAGACGGCCATCATGCCGAGAGCGCTCGCCACGGCACTGCCGGCGAGTGCGACCCAGGCCAGACTCCAACGCCGCGTGACCAGCGCGAGCATCGAGAATCCGATGCCGAAGATGACGACGAACCACACGAACAAGCGTGAGAACAGTGCAATCCGTTCGGTTTCCGCGTCCTGGTTGTACGCGAGCACATCCCAGCCGTTCGCAACTCCCGCATGGGGCAGGGCAAGGGTGCCGACCAGCACGAGCACCGCAACCGCGACAACCATGGCGCGCACACCCGGATCGATTTCTCCCGCGACCTTGCGTTCCGCGTCGTCGAGATCCTTGCGGTAGCCCTCGAAGGCGTCGTCGCCCGGCTGTGGTGTCGTGTTCTCGTGTTGCGAGGTCATGCGTTGCATCCCATCTGGACGGGTTGTGGGGCCGGGGCACCGATCTTCGGTAGTCCGAGACCTACGCCGATGGGCGGGGTCTTGGGTGTGATGCCCTTTTCGAACGAATCACCGGCGCGGGTCCGACGGTGCGTGAGCACTCCGTCATCTGCCACGAGGTGATGAGGGGCTCCGTGGGTGACGACGACCGTCACCACGTCACCGGGTCGGATTGTGCCGTCGAGGTTTCCCTCGGGGCGGAAATGCACCAGGCGGCCGTCTCGCGCGCGACCACTGAGACGTTGAGTCGCCGCGTTCTTCCGACCCTCCCCCGCTGCCACCAAGAGTTCGACCTCGGTGCCGACGAGCTTGCGATTTTCCTCGATGTTCACTTCTTCCTGAACGGCGAGCAATCGCATGTAGCGTTCCTGGACAACCTCTTTGGGAAGCTGATCGGCCATCTCCGCCGCCGGCGTGCCCGGGCGCTTGGAGTACTGGAAGGTGTAGGCGTTGGAGAATCGCGCCTTACGCACGACGTCCAGCGTCTCCTCGAAATCCTCCTCCGTCTCCCCCGGGAACCCGACGATGATGTCCGTGGTGATGGCGGCGTGCGGCATGGCGGCGCGCACCTTCTCGATGATCCCGAGGTACTTCGACTTGCGGTACGAGCGCTTCATCGCTTTGAGAACCTTGTCCGAACCGGACTGCAACGGCATGTGCAGCTGCGGGCAGACGTTGGGAGTGGTTGCCATCGCTTCGATGACGTCGTCGGTGAATTCTGCCGGGTGCGGCGATGTGAACCTCACCCGTTCGAGGCCGTCGATGTGTCCACATGCCTTCAAGAGGGAGGCGAAGGCTCCGCGATCGCGCGGTTGCTCCGGATCGGCGAACGACACGCCGTAGGCATTGACGTTCTGTCCGAGCAGGGTTACTTCCGAGACACCCTCGTCGACGAGTGCC
>NZ_LVCT01000274.1:0-989 GCF_001647205.1 Rhodococcus sp. EPR-134 | reverse complement strand
ACCGAGATGGAAACCCAACCTGCATAAGCAGATTCGCGCTTGGCTGGCAGTGTCGACGGAAACGCCTCGAGTGCGTCGAGGATTTCGACCTCGGCGCGCTGATTGTGACGCGCACGGTCGAGCAGCGCGGGAAGCGAGCCGATGTTGTGAGTGCCGAAGACGACATCGACGAACGGTGCCTTCTTGACGACGGTGTCACGATCCTTCTGCGCCAGGCACCCACCGACCGCGATCTGCATGTCGGGGTTCGCCTCCTTGTTCGGGGCGAGCTGGCTGAGGTTGCCGTACAACTTGTTGTCCGCGTTCTCGCGGACCGCACACGTGTTGAAGACGACAAGATCAGGATCGGTTCCGGTCTCCGCCTTCGAATACCCGGCGTCCTCGAGCAGACCGGACAGTCGCTCGGAATCGTGGACGTTCATCTGACAGCCGTACGTCCGCACCTCGTAGGTGCGAACAGACTTCGCAGTCGGCTCCGGAACTGCAGTCGGCTCCGGAAGTGCAGGGGACATTTCGTCGATCAGTGACACGCTTCAGCCTAGCTCACGTCCACTACGACGTGTAATAACGCCCTGATAAACAGCCGAAACGCGACATAAACGTCGTCACAGTAAAATTTCCATTACATATGGCAAGAACCATGGCGAAATCACGGGCGTCGACGCAAACTACGCCTAAGGTTCTCGTTTATGACCCAAGCCGACGATGCGACGACGCCGACCACCTCCGGCGATTCCACATCCATGATTTCGATGACCTCGGTGAACAAACACTTCGGGGAACTTCACGTCCTGCAAGAGGTCAATCTCGAAGTACCCAAGGGCCAAGTGGTGATCGTCCTCGGTCCGTCGGGCTCCGGTAAGTCGACTCTGTGCCGCACCATCAATCGCCTGGAACCCATCGACTCGGGCACCATTGCCGTCGACGGCAAGACGCTCCCCGAGGAGGGCAAAGCACTTGCCGCACTTCGTGCCGACGTCGGGATGGTC
>NZ_LVCT01000273.1:0-1368 GCF_001647205.1 Rhodococcus sp. EPR-134 | reverse complement strand
GAAGACGGCGCAGGCATTGCTCGAGCGCGTCGGTATCGCCAATCAGGCCGACAAGTACCCGGCGCAGCTTTCCGGCGGTCAGCAACAGCGTGTCGCCATCGCTCGCGCTCTTGCGATGCAGCCGAAGGTGATGTTGTTCGACGAGCCCACCTCCGCTCTCGACCCCGAGATGGTCAACGAGGTCCTCGACGTCATGACTTCCCTCGCCAAGGAAGGCATGACCATGCTCGTGGTCACGCACGAGATGGGATTCGCCCGCAAAGCCGGCGATCGTGTGCTGTTCATGGCTGACGGCCAGGTCGTCGAAGACACCACGCCCGAAGAGTTCTTCACCCATCCCAAGTCGGATCGGGCCAAGGACTTCCTCGGCAAGATCCTCACTCACTGATCACAGTCCCCTCCGACAGTCCTGTCCTCGTCCACAAGACAACTTGCTCGACTGCACCGTTCACCTCGGCTGCACCGTTCATCTCGACTGCACCGTTTGCATGTCGACAACTGAGAGGATCTTCATGAAGATCAATCGCTCCGTCCGTTTCGGAATCGGAATCATGGCTATCGCGTTCGCTGCCACGGCTTGTGGTGGAGGAGAAGAAAAGAGCGCATCGCAGAGTGCTGCCGACGGAACGCTCACCGTCGGTATCAAGTTCGATCAGCCCGGCCTCGGTCAGCGCAATCCGGACGGGACGTTCTCCGGCTTCGACGTCGAGGTAGCCCGGTACATCGCGAACGAACTCGGCGTGAAGCCCGAAGGAATCACCTTCAAGGAATCACCGTCAGCCCAACGCGAGACCCTGATCCAGAACGGCGAGGTCGACTACATTGTGGCCACCTACTCGATCACCGACGCACGCAAGGAAAAGGTCGGCTTTGCCGGTCCGTACTTCATCGCCGGCCAATCGTTGCTCGTTCGCTCCGACAACACCGACATCACCGGTCGCGATTCTCTCAGCGGCGGCAAGAAGCTCTGCTCGGTGACTGGCTCCACTCCGGCTCAGAAGGTCAAGGACTCCGTACCTGACGTCCAACTTCAGGAGTTCGACACCTACTCTGCTTGTGTCGAAGCACTGCGCAACGGCGCTGTCGACGCAGTCACCACCGATGACATCATCCTCGCTGGTTTTGCCGCACAGTACCCCGGCCAGTTGAAGGTCGTCGGAGAACCGTTCACAACGGAAAACTACGGCGTCGGCCTGGCCAAGGACGATTCCGAGACCCGCGGCAAGATCAACGACGCCATCGAGAAGATGATCTCCACCGGCGCATGGGAAGAAGCCTTCAACAACACCGTTGGCGCTTCGGGCTACCCCATCCCGGCGCCGCCCACCGTTGATCGTTACTGACCTGCTTTTTTCACCGTCAATCTCG
>NZ_LVCT01000272.1:0-1296 GCF_001647205.1 Rhodococcus sp. EPR-134 | reverse complement strand
CGACCAGCTTCTGGAAGCCTTCTGGACCACGATCCAGCTGACATTTTTCTCCGCGATCGGCGCTGTCATCATCGGTGTGCTGATCGCGGCGATGCGCGTGTCACCGGTCCCGGTCGCCCGATTCCTGGGCGCCGCGTACGTGACCGTGTTCCGCAATACCCCCCTCACACTGATTCTGTTGTTCTGTCTGTTCGGTCTTTCGCAGACGCTCGGAGTCAACCTCGCCAAGTCGGATTCGCCGACTTTTCTGGTGGACAACAACTTCCGACTCGCCGTCCTCGGCCTCAGTGTCTACACCGCCGCGTTCGTGTGTGAGTCACTTCGATCGGGAATCAATACCGTTCCGGTCGGCCAGGCCGAAGCGGGCCGATCACTCGGTCTGTCGTTTGCACAAAATCTTCGGCTGATCGTCCTGCCTCAGGCATTTCGCGCGGTCACAGCACCGCTGGGTAGCGTGCTGATCGCACTGACCAAGAACTCGACCATCGCCGCGGTGATCGGCGTATCCGAAGCCTCAGCGCTGATGAAGAAGATGATCGAAAACGAAGCGGCGATCTTTGTCGTCGGTGGAATCTTCGCTGTCGGTTTCGTGATCCTGACACTTCCCATGGGCTTGATCTTCGGCAAGCTGAGCAAGCGATTCGAGGTTTCACGATGAGCAACCGCGCAACAGTCCTCTACGACGCGCCAGGTCCGAGAGCGCGAAATCTCTACCGATTAGCGTCCCTTGTCGTCGCTGCACTCATGGTCGCAATCGGTTACGTCATCTACCGCGCACTCGACGAAAAGGGCCAGCTGACAGCAGCGAAGTGGGATCCGTTCCTCGAATCCACGTCGTGGACAACGTATCTGATACCCGGCATCCGGGGAACGCTGATCGCGGCTGCGATGTCCATCGTCTTCGCGCTCATCCTCGGTTCTGCACTGGGTATCGGCCGACTCTCCGAGCACAACATCATTCGGAAGATTTGCGGCGTCATCGTCGAATTGTTCCGAGCAGTACCGGTTCTGATTCTGATGATCTTCTCGTATCAGGTGTTCGCCGAATACGAGGTCTTCAAGTCCAAGTACCTCGCACTCGCGGCAGTCGTCGTGGGTCTGACTCTGTACAACGGTTCTGTGATCGCCGAGATCGTCCGTGCCGGAATCAACTCACTCCCACGAGGGCAAAGTGAGGCCGCCAAGGCACTTGGTATGCGCAAGACGCAGATCATGGTGACGATCCTGCTCCCCCAGGCGGTTACCGCCATGCTCCCGGCCCTGATTTCACAGATGGTCGTGGCGTTGAAGGACTCC
>NZ_LVCT01000271.1:0-17078 GCF_001647205.1 Rhodococcus sp. EPR-134 | reverse complement strand
TCGCCGCGATCATGATCGCTCTCAACTCGGCTCTGACCTTCCTGGCAACCAAGGTGGAGAAGCGCCTGCGGTCCGGGAAGCGAAAGGGCAAGGGCCCCATCGCGGCTCCGTCCGCCGACCCAGCTGTTTCGGTTCCGGGTATGGACCTGACCAAGCCGTGAATCAGATGGAGCCGTGAGTCGAATCCAGCCGCGTTAGCGTGAATACACAACAGGGCGGGGGTACCACCGAATTTCGGTGGTACCCCCGCCCTGTTGTTCTGAATGCTGCACTTCGCTACGAGTCGGTGACCGCCGCCATCTCGGCTTTGACCACCTCGTAGGACATCCCCGCTGAATATCCCTTGCGTGCCAGCATCGAGACCAGTCGACGCGTGGCCTTGTCGCGATCATCGACGGGCTTGTTCTTCAGCTTCCGCCGAACCAGCTCCGCTGCTCGCTCGCGTTCATCTTCCGGATCGATCTGTGACAACGCTTCGGAAGCGGTGTCCTGGTCGATTCCTTTGAGCCGCAACTCGACTGCAAGCGCACGCTTTCCCTTGCCCGAGTACGTATGCCGCGAATGAACCCACTGGTTCGCGAAGTCCGCGTCGTCGATCAACCCGATTTCTTGGAGTCGATCGAGGACCTTGGCAATGATCTCGGGCTCGAAGCCGCGCCCGCTCAGCTTTGTTTCCAGCTCGGAACGACTGCGCGCCCGGTCGGTCAGGAGGCGTAGGCAAGCATCTTTGGCCTGCGCCTCCGTCCCACCTTCTGCGCGTTGCGACGGCTTCTCGGATCGTTGACGGGATCGACGCCGAGGAGCGCCGTACTCTTCACGAGCATTCTCGCCGTTGTCACCGTCGTCGAAGCTCATGACTGAACTCAGAAGTCGGCGGGAGCTTCGTCGGTTGCAGTGACGTCAGCACCGATACCGAGCTTTTCCTTGATCTTCTTCTCGATCTCGTCGCGGATATCGGTGTTCTCCAGCAAGAACTTACGAGCATTTTCCTTGCCCTGACCCAACTGGTCACCTTCGTAGGTGTACCAGGAGCCGGACTTGCGGATGAACCCGTGCTCGACACCCATATCGATGAGCGAGCCTTCCTTGCTGATGCCCTGGCCGTAGAGAATATCGAACTCGGCCTGCTTGAACGGCGGCGCGACCTTGTTCTTGACGACCTTGACGCGAGTGCGGTTACCCACTGCGTCGGTACCGTCCTTGAGAGTTTCGATACGACGGATGTCGAGGCGGACCGAAGCGTAGAACTTCAGTGCCTTACCACCGGTGGTGGTTTCGGGAGAACCGAACATCACGCCGATCTTCTCGCGAAGCTGGTTGATGAAGATGACGGTGGTGCCCGAGTTGTTCATGGCACCGGTGATCTTGCGCAGCGCCTGACTCATCAGTCGAGCCTGCAAACCGACGTGGCTGTCACCCATCTCGCCTTCGATCTCGGCGCGAGGAACAAGAGCGGCCACGGAGTCGATCACGACGATGTCGAGGGCGCCTGAACGGATCAGCATGTCGGTGATTTCGAGGGCCTGCTCACCCGTGTCCGGCTGTGAGACCAGGAGTGCATCGGTATCGACGCCCAGCTTGGCTGCATAGTCGGGATCGAGTGCGTGCTCCGCGTCGATGAACGCCGCGATGCCGCCGTTGGCCTGAGCATTGGCAACTGCGTGCAGTGCCACGGTGGTCTTACCCGAGGACTCCGGGCCGGAGATCTCGATGACGCGGCCACGCGGCAGTCCGCCGATACCCAGCGCGACGTCGAGCGCGATGGAACCGGTGGGAATGACGGCGATGGGCTGGCGGACACCCTCACCCAGGCGCATCACCGAACCCTTGCCGAAGTTCTTGTCGATCTGCGCCAACGCGAGGTCGAGTGCCTTGTCCCGATCAGGTGCCTGTGGTGCCATCGTGATCCCCATCCTTGTTTCAGTCTTCAGTGCCTGCCTGAGCAGACTCCGTCTCTTCAGCGCCTGCCTGAGCCGACCCTGTTGGTGTGTTGCGATCAGAGTAGATCCGGCCACCGACAGACTTTTCGATCTTGCTTTAGCGCTTGTCGATCACCGCGTTTGTAGGTCACCGCGTTTGTAGAACATCGAAAGTTCGCAGTTACCAAAGGAGCGTCACCACCGAACAGCTTCAGCATAGACGAACACGTGTTCGAACAGAAGATGGGAGACGTTCGACACGCCGAAGAATCAGCGGCGGGCGGGTGGTACGTCGAACTCCACACAGAGCGCACGCCACACCTCGCGAGGCTCCCAGCCTGCTTCGACGGCCTCCGCGGCAGTCATTCCGTCGAGACTCTGGAGTACATGGTCGATCAGCATCGAGTCGCCTCGTACCTGCCCGAACTCTTCGCGCACCATTTCATGAAATTCGGTCAACCGCACAGCCGCCACCGTAGTCCACAGAGCGGTGCACCTGCATTCAGGCGCAACGTGCTCACGCCGTCACACCACCGTTGACCACCTGTCGGCACACCGCCACCGGATCGGTGACCTGCGACGCAGTCGCGGCAGCCGCTCTCGCAGCTTCCGCGAATCGTTTGTCGGAGAGCACCTGCAGTACGGCATCGCGAATCGACTGAGCATCTGCGGGCCGCACGATCACCGACGTCCCTGCCCGCGCAGCGCGATTGGCCAACTCCCACTGGTCCCCGCCCCCGGGAACGACGACCGTCGGCACGCCGGCCAGCAGGGCCTTCGCCAACATGCCGTGCCCGCCGCCACATACCAACACCGACGCGTCACGCAGCATCGTGTCCTGGCGTCCGAGACCTGCACGAACCCAATCAGGATGCTCACCTTCAGCCCCGTCGAGCATCGACGCGATCAGCCGCACACCGGCTCCGCCGAGTCCTTCGACCGTGCCCTCGAACATTCCCACTGCGCCGGTGTGCGCCGTGGAGGGCGCCACCATAACCAGCGGTTCGTCACCTGGCGGTGGATCCAGAATCACCTCGGTCGGCTCCCACAGAAGCGGTCCGACGACGTGAGCGCGCTCCGGCCAGTCGGGGCGAGGCACTTCGAGTGCCGGAAGTGTTGCGATCAGCCGCGCTTGCGGACCGGGATCCAGAGCGGGCAGTCCGACACCGACACGGGCCTGGGATCGCTGGGCCAACCCTTGCTTGATCGAACGTCCCGTCGCTGCGCGCATCAGGGTATCGCGGAGTCGACCACGAATTCCGACGCCGGGAGCGAGCCCACTGCCGATCGGCGGCAACCCCCGTGAAGGTGAGTACAGCGGGTGAGGCGAGAGTTCCACCCAGGGGATGCCAAGTCTTTCGGCGGCCAATCCGCCTCCGGCAGTGAGGATGTCGGAAACGACGAGATCCGGGGAGACGGACTTCAGGTCGGGAAGCAGTTCGGTGGAAATATAGGCGGCGCGCGAATGAATCCGAGCGCCTGCATCAAGATCGTCGTCTCCCGGCCGCGGGGCCAAGCCCTTGAGCGGCTCGGCTTCCACGCCGGCTGCTCGCGCTGCCTCGACCCACCGGGTCCCCGTGTACAGGATCGGTTCGTCGCCGGCCTGGATCAACGCCAGCGACAACGCTATTGCGGGAAAAGCATGACCCGGGTCCGGCCCGGCAACAACGGCTACACGCACCGGATCAGAGTGTCACACCGAGTGAAAGGCCTGTTCCGCCGCACCCAGTGCGCGTTCGCGATCCGAAGCCACCAATCCGATTCTCGTCCTGCGATCGAGGACGTCGTCGACGTCGAGGGCGCCTTCATGCGACACCGCGAAATCGAACTCGGCACCGCAGATCTCCAAGTCCGCAACCGACCGGAGACGATCGCCGCTCGCCGCGGCAACGACCTCGGCCTCGGTGCCGTATCGCGCCACCAATGACGCGGGTGCCTTGATCTTCTTCAATTCCGCCGGTGATGCAGCGCCTACCAGCGGCAACGCACGTGTCCGACACGCCCCGGCGCTCAGCGACCCGACCTCGACCGCAGCGTCGACGGCGTCTTCGGCCATCTTGCGGTACGTCGTGAGTTTTCCGCCTACCACCGTGACCAAGCCCGAGTCCGAACGGACTACAGCGTGATTGCGCGAGAGGTCGGCCGTCGAGCCTTCACCGGTGTCCAGCAGCGGACGCAGACCCGCGAAGGTCCCCAAGACGTCCCCACGGGTCAGCGGAACTTCCAACGCCGTGTTCACGGTGTCGAGCAGGAAGCCGATCTCGTCCTCGGACGCCGTCGGTACGTCAGGCACCGGTCCCGGCGCTGCTTCGTCGGTCAACCCGAGGTAGATCCGGCCGAGCTGGGCGGGCAGGGCGAAGACGAAACGGTTGGTCTCGCCGGGAATCGGCACGGTCAGTGCTGCCGTGGGGTTCCCCAATCGCGCTGCATCGAGCACCAGGTGCGTCCCGCGGCTGGGGCGCAGGGTGATGCTGGAGTCGACCTGATCAGCCCAGACACCGGTCGCATTGACCACGACGCGGGCACGCATCAAGAACTCGGATCCGGTCAACTCGTCGCGCAAGGTGGCCGACGTTCCGGATACGTCGTATGCACCGACGCGGGTCAGGATTCGCGCGCCGTGCGACGCTGCGGTTCTGGCGATACCGACGACGAGGCGGGCGTCGTCGATGAGCTGCCCGTCGAACGCGGTCAAGGCGCCTCGTAGGTTTTCCCGCTTGACCGCGGGAGCCAATTCGCGCGCTCGAGCAGCGCTGACCGTCCGTGATCTGGGCAGCACCGAAGCCGGGGTTCGCGCCGACATGCGCAGAGCGTCACCAGCCAGGAAACCGGTACGCACCAGGGCCTTCCCGAAGAACGACGTTTCGGGCAACAGCGGTACGAGTTGGGGCATGGCGCGAACGAGGTGCGGCGCGGTGCGCGTCATGAGAATGCCGCGCTCGACCGCACTTTCACGCGCTATACCGACATTGCCGGAAGCCAGGTACCGAAGGCCGCCGTGTGCGAGTTTCGAACTCCAGCGGCTGGTGCCGAACGCGAGGTCGTGCTTTTCGACCAGCGCAACACTGAGCCCACGAGTCACGGCGTCGAGAGCGACACCGACACCGGTGATTCCGCCGCCGATCACCAGGACGTCGACCGAATCGCCGTTCGCCAACTGCTCGAGTTCACGAGTACGCCGTTGTGCGTTGAGCGCTGAATCGCTGCCTGCTGAATCTAGGGGACTCACAGCTATTCTCCCGAATTCTTGACGGGTGCCAGATAAGCAGCGACCGCATATCGAAGTTGCTCGACCGACGCATCGGAGGAAAGCTCCGGCTCGAGAGTCGGCGCAGAAATGACGACGGACTGAGCCATCAGTAGAACCATCGCCGCGATCTCGTTGACGCTTCCCTCGCGAATCGAACCGTCTTGTTGGCCGGCCGCGACAACGGATGTGATCAGCTCGAGAATCGACTTCTGGCTCGCGCCGAGCCGGTCCACGATGTAGGTCGTCAGCAATTCTTGATCAGCTTGCCGAATTTTCACGAAGAGCGGATGGTCGCGAATCTGGCCGACGACGTCACCGATCGCCTCCACGAGCAACGTGCCGGCAGACCCGTTGAAGGTCACCTCGGGCAGCACCGATCGGATCTCCCGGGTGAGCAGGTCCGCGACGACAGCTCGCGTGTCCGGCCATCGCCGGTAGACCGTCGGTCGGCTCACGCCGGCGCGACGCGAGATCTCGGCAAGTGTGGTTCGCTGCATTCCGAAATCGAGGACACACGACCTTGCTGCGTCGAGAATCACGTCGTCGATCTCGCGGCTGGGGATGCGCTGACCATCTGCCTTGCGAGGGGCAAATGAGTCATCTGCGTTACGGATTACCATCGTGTGTAACACAATACCGGACAAGTCACCGGCAATCCCGTCGGGACTTGCGATTTCTCTCGCTCAGAGATCATCAGAAATAGTACAACTCGAAACCAACTGCTCGCTCGGCGTCGAAACCAGGCTTCGGTCCGCTGACCATGTCGATCTGTGCGCGCGCCTGTTCCCGGATCGGCGTGGAACTCAGCGCCGCCAGATATCGCGCATGTTCCGCGAGCGAATCCACGGCGCGATCGACCGTCGACGTCACGTCGACGCAGTGTGTGGGAGTCATCGTATTGACCGCAACCCACCGAACACCGGGCCACGGCGCCAGTCCCTGCGCCGTCAACGAGGGAAAGATCCATTCGTTTGCTGCGTCGGCAGTTGCGTCGAGAACGCTGATCCCGAGTGCACGGTGATCTGCGCTGTTCAGATAGCCGGGGCCCCAGGTGTGGGAGAAGTTCATCGTCACCACCAATTCCGGACGGTGGCGGCGAATTGCTGCGGCGAGAGTCGAGCGCAACTCCAAGCCTTCCACGAGACGACCGTCGGGCAGGCCGAGGAACTCCACCTCACCGACACCGACGATCGCGGCCGAGCGACGCGCTTCTTCCTCGCGGATCGGGCCGGACTCTTCGGGCGACAGACCGGCGATTCCGGCCTCGCCGCGCGTGGCCAGGACATATCGCACGTCTTTGCCGCGATCGGTCCACTGCGCCACTGCTGCGGCTGCGCCGTATTCGATGTCATCGGGATGCGCCACGATGACAATCGCGCGCTGCCAGTCCTCGGGGAAGTTTTCCATAGGGCAGATCTTGCCCTTCAGAACCGCGAAGCGGGCGAATTGTCGTCACTTCCCGACATCGCCTTCACCAGGAAGTAGATTCCGAAGCCGACAGCGCCGACCACCAGAACCCAGAAAAGCCCCTTGATCAGCGCACCGACCACCGCGAGTGCGACCCACACCAATACGACGGCCAAAACGATCTTCCAAAACATGCTTACCTCCAACGTGCCGTTGAATAATCAGTCGAATCGAACAGGTGCTGCGTCGTCCGTAGAACCAGCCTGACAGGTCTGGCGTGACAAAGCAGCAGCTCAGCGGCAAGTTCAGGTAAAGATCAGGGTTCACCCCGAGACCGGCCCTCACGCAGGTCAGGTGTCCAACCCATGGGAGCTTGCTCCTGGCGTAAACTCGCGAAGTTCGATCCCGTATGCCGAAGGAGCACGTCCGCAGTGTCTACGACCCGTTTCCCCGCTCGCGATCTCGCGCATGTAGCCGTCTTCGCCGCACTCATCATCGCGCTGGGCCTACCCGGGTCGATCAACATCGGCATTTCCGGCGTGCCGATCACCCTTCAGTCCATGGGCGTCATGATGGCCGGCGCTCTACTCGGACCGCGCAAGGGTGTTCTCGCCGTCCTGACGGTCATTGCTCTGGGATTGGTCGGTCTACCGGTCCTTGCCGGCGGTCGCACCGCACTCGTGTCTCTCTCGAGCCCGACAGCCGGATTCCTCATCGGTTGGATCCCGACGGCGTTTGTCATCGGATGGCTGACCGCCAAGATGCTGCCCAAGTACCGGATCATCGCGGGCATCGGCATCAACCTCCTCGGCGGCGTCGTCGTTCTCTACGCGTTCGGCATCGTAGGAATGATGGTCCGCGGACACATGAGCTTCGTTGCCGCATGGTCGGCCAACGCCGCCTTCATCCCGCTCGACGCCGCAAAAGCAGTCGTCACCGCGTTGGTCGCGTCCCAGGTTCACCGGGCATACCCGGCACTACTGCGCGACTCGGTGATCTCGTCGAACAAGACCGTGGTGGCGAATTAATCTCCGATGAGTGAGATCGTCTTCGAGAACGTCGGACACAGCTTCGGTGAACGAACGGTCCTGCAGCAGATAGATCTGCGACTGAGCGAGCAGCGAATCGGAATCGTGGGTGCGAACGGAAGCGGCAAGTCGACGCTCGCTCGCATGATCAACGGACTGGTCGTTCCGACGGAAGGACACGTCCACGTCAACGGCTTGGACACGGCGAAGAAGGGCCGCGACGTACGCAAGCAGGTCGGATTCGTCTTCACCGATCCCAACCACCAGATCGTGATGCCGACGGTTGCCGAGGACATCGAATTCTCGCTCCGCCGTAGCGGATTGGGCAAAGCCGAGCGCGCCGCAAAGGTGGCCTCGGTGCTCGAACGCTACGGCCTCGCCGGGCACGCCGACCATCCCACCCACCAGCTTTCGGGCGGGCAGAAACAGCTCCTCGCGCTCGCGGCCATCATGGTGACGGAACCGAACGTACTCGTCGCCGACGAACCCACCACGCTCCTCGACCTTCGCAACTCTCGGCTGATCAGCTCGGTATTCGAGTCACTCGATCAGCAACTGATCGTCGTGACCCACCAACTCGATCTCCTCGAGTCCTTCGAACGGGTGTTGGTCGTCGACCAAGGCCGCGTCGTCGCTGACGGTTCCCCCGCCGACTCCATCGATCACTACCGGTCGTTGGTCTCGTGACCACTCTCGGCGTCTACCGTCCGGGCCGCTCACTCCTGCACCGGATGCCGACGGGAATCAAGCTCTTCGCCTTGGTCGTGGCCATCCTCGCCGTCTCGATCTTCGTTCGTGAGCCGTGGCAACTGGCAGCTCCCACGATCGTCGTTGTGGCCCTGTACGCGGTTGCGCGCATTCCTCCGATGACTGCGATCCGGCAGCTGCGTCCGGCGCTGTGGATGTTGCTCTTCATCGGGGCGTTCCAGCTGGTAGTCGCGGGATGGCAGCGAGCGGCCGTCGTGTGCGGGGTTCTGATCATTTCGATCGCCTTCGCGGCGATCATGGGTCTGACCACGCGGATCTCCGAGATGCTCGACGCGATCACCCGGTTCCTGACACCCTTGCGACGCTTCGGCGTCAATCCCGAACGGATCGCTTTGCTCCTCGCAATGACGATCCGGTGCATCCCGCTGATGTTCGAGGTCATCACACAGGTGTCAGAGGCACGCAAGGCACGAGGGCTCGGCTTCTCGCTGCGTTCCTTCGCAGTGCCGGTCATCGTAGGCACCCTGATGACCGCAGATGCGATGGGTGAAGCATTGGCAGCCCGCGGCGCCGACGACTGAGCGCCAATCAGACCAGGAACTGTCAGTTGTACTTGCGGGTGATGTCGTCCACCTCGCCGATGGCGTCGGCAAGCGCCGAAAGTCGCTCGGCGGCCGCGTGCAGCGCCGAGAGTTCTCGGTTGAATCCCACCAGAGCCGAAGGGCTGTGAGGCGCTGTCAATGCAGCTGCGGAGGTCACCAGATCCTCGTACTGATCCAACCCCGACTGCAACTCAAGAACTGCGCCGTCGATGGTGGGATCAAGAGGTTCGGTCACCTTGGGTGTAGCGGCCACGGCGCGTTCCATTGCGACGACATCCGAAGACACCGCGAACATCGCTCTCAATGCCGAATCGGCGGTAACAGTGATTTCGTCCAACTCACCGGGGTCGATGGTGTCGGCGCGCCTGAGCACACTCAAGATCTCGAACAACGAAGTCTCGGCGCCGATGAGGCGAGACATCGGGATGAACGCGCGAGACGACGACGGTGGCAAGCGCCGGCGAATCGGCGCCGACGGCGGTGGGCCGGAACTCATCGAACGGTAGCGGCCGACCGCGATGACGGCGGGAACCGCGAACAGTGCCGCTCCCCCGCCTGCCACGACCCCCGACCACTCGGGGGCCGACGCAACAGCAAGGCCGGCCGTGCCGACCACTGATCCGCCGGACATGAAACCCCAACGCTGAGCGCGTCGACGTGCACGGGCACGTTTGCGCTCGAATTTGGCGCGCGGGTCCTGCCACCGCCGAGCGGCATCCGCCGCAGACAGTCCGACCTCGCGCAATGTGTCCGCGGTGCGTCCCAACGCTCCGAAGGCGCCGGATACGGAAACGGGAACGGCCGACCGGGGCTCGCGCCCAGGTCGACCGTCTCGTGAAGAAAACATCAGAGCATCACTGCCGACATCGAGGATTCGGCTACTGCCCGGTCTGACCGGCAGCCGGGGGCTGCTTCTCGACGGACGGAGTCGCAGGGGTGGCTGCTGCGCCGCCGGAAGGCAGTGCCTCGCCCTTCATGGAAGCGCGAATCTGCTCGAGGCGACTGTGCCCCGCCATCTGGACCGAGGCCTGCTGGACCTCCATCATGCGGCCCTGAACGGAGTTCTGGGCGAGCTCGGCAGAGCCGAGTGCGTCGGCGTAACGCCGCTCGATCTTGTCGCGCACAGCATCGAGGCTGGGTGTGTTGCCGGGAGCCGACAGCGTGCTGTCCATGGACCGAAGGGACTCGCTCACGCGCTCCTGCATCTTGGCCTGCTCCAGCTGGCTGAGCAGCTTGGTGCGCTCGGCAACCTTTGCCTGCAGAGTCATCGCGTTCTGCTCGACAGCCTTCTTGGCCTGAGCGGCGGCCTGCAAGGACTGGTCGTGCAGTGCCTTCAGATCTTCGACGCCCTGCTCGGCCGTCACCAACTGGGCCGCAAAAGCTTCGGCAGCGTTGGTGTACTGGATCGCCTTGTCGTTGTCGCCGGCAGCAGCGGCCTGATCGGCGAGGTTGACGGCCTGGCGCGCGTTGGCGTTGAGCTTTTCGACCTCGTCGAGTTGACGGCTGAGCTTCATCTCGAGTTGACGCTGATTACCGATCACCGACGCAGCCTGCTGGGACAACGCCTGATGCTGGCGCTGTGCGTCCTCGATCGCCTGCTGAATCTGAACCTTTGGATCTGCCTTCTCATCGATCTTCGAATTGAAGAGCGCCATCAGGTACTTCCAGCCCTTGACGAAAGGATTAGCCATTGGTTTGATCCTGCCTCCATCTGATGCGCCGCGCCGAACGCGACCCGGAGCGCGACCGTCGCGCACCGAAACAAGGGCTGCGCCCTATCTGCTCTGACCCCACCTGCTGGAAACCGGCGGTTACGTACAAAATCTATCGGTTACGGCCGGTAGTGGCTACGCCGCCGCCAACCTTCGAGCGTTCGGTGCCGGAATCACGACGCGGGTATCGCGTGCGATTGTCGGCGAACCGGAAGCCGAGACCGAACCGGAAGCCGACACGGCGGGTTCGGCGACCTGTCGACCAGCTACCGGAGCGCTCTTCTTCGTGGCCAGGGTCTCGCTCACGTCGACCAGCACGTCGGACAGTGGGACTGCGAGCGCATCACAGATCGCCGCCAACAGTTCGCTCGATGCTTCCTTACGTCCACGTTCCACTTCGGACAGATAGCCCAAGCTCACACGCGCGCTGTTCGACACCTCACGTAGCGTGCGGCTCTGCGAAACGCGCGTACGCCGGAGACTGTCACCGATTGCCTCACGCAATAGCAGCGCCATCTCGCTCCTCCTTCATCCGTGACCTCATCGTGCATGGTCGTACGTCTTCACAATCGTCAACGTCCGAACACATCCGATTGGTTCCCGAGCCTATCGTGCCGCACGCTCTGCGACACGATCACGTAACCGCGACACGGCAGTTGCGACTGCGGTTGTCCGAATCTCCCACCGTTCGCCGCCGAGCGCGAGCGGTACGCATTCGGTTCCGTCCGGACCGGCGATACCGAGAAACACCGTTCCGACCGGGTGTCCGTCCTGCTCACTCGGACCGGCGACTCCGGTCAGTCCGATACCCCAGTCGGCGCCGCACCTCGTCCGGGCACCGAGCGCCAAAGCCACGGCGGTGCTCTCGGACACGGGGCCGTCCGTTGCCAGACGCTCGGGATCCACGCCCGCCAGCGTCGCTTTCAAGTCGGTCGCGTACACGACCAGGCCCCCACGCAGCACCGCGCTCGACCCCGGCACGGACGCGACCGCAGCCGTGAACAAGCCAGCCGTCAGAGATTCGGCGGCGGCGACAGTATGCCTCGCGGCGCCAAGGGCGTCGACGAGTTCGACCACTCCGAGTGCGAGCAGCGGGTCCGTCATGACTCGACTGCGCGAACTCCGGCGCGAAGCCTGATCGCCTGCACGATGTATTCGATTCCCGTCGCCACCGTCAGCACGACGGCAGCAGCCATCAGCAATCCGCTGACGATGTCCCAACTGCTCGGCAGCGGGCACAGGTAGAACCCGATCGCGACGGCCTGCACGAGGGTCTTGAGCTTGCCGCCCTTGCCCGCCGGGATGACCGCGTGCCGCAGTACCGCGAACCGCAACAGCGTGATTCCGAGTTCTCGGGCGATGATTATTCCGGTCACCCACCACGACAGGTCACCGAGAACCGAAAGACCGATCAGCGCGGCTCCGATCAGTGCCTTGTCCGCGATCGGGTCCATGAGTTTCCCGAAATCGGTGACCAGACCGTACTTCCGAGCCAATTGGCCGTCGATCCGATCCGTGATCGCGGCGACGATGAACACGCCCATTGCCCCGAGACGCCACCACGTCGAGTGTCCGCCGTCGACGAACAGAACAACGAGAAAAACCGGAACGAGAACCATTCGGACCATCGTGAGAATGTTCGCGATGTTCAGCAACGGAACCGGGTTGTCCGCGACAGGTGTGCCGTCGGACGGGCCGACGGCGGCGCGATGGGCGTCGGTCTGATCGCGCGGGGTACTCATCGGATCACCGCACAGGTGGTGAGCCGAACCCGGGACAAAGCCGAGCGGCGCGGGAATTGCGTGGGGCGGACAGGCACGCGACTTAGAATATCGGTAGTGCCATTGACTAATGTGCACCACATGACTTCGACCGCGCCGACCTATACCGAGAGCCAGTTGATCGTGCGTCGCGCGCGAACGTCGGACATCCCCGAAATCAAGCGTCTGATCGACATCTACGCCGGCAAGATCCTCCTCGAGAAGAATCTCGTGACGCTGTACGAGGCAGTCCAGGAGTTCTGGGTCGCCGAGCGAGGCGGCCAGGTAATCGCTTGCGGCGCACTGCATGTGCTGTGGGCGGACCTGGGTGAGATCCGCACCGTCGCAGTCGATCCGACTGCCAAAGGCCAGGGCGCAGGTTTCCACGTCGTCGACAAACTCATCGAGGTCGCCAAGGAATTGGAGTTGGAACGGTTGTTCGTTTTGACGTTCGAGACCGAGTTCTTCCACCGTCACGGATTCGCGGAGATCGACGGCACCCCCGTCACCGCCGAGGTCTATGCGGAAATGTGTCGGTCCTACGACGCCGGCGTCGCCGAGTTCCTCGATCTGAGCTATGTGAAACCCAACACACTCGGCAATACTCGCATGCTCCTGACTCTCTGAACCGTTCAGACTCTTCACACACCACCCTCTCGATCACCAGCCCCGAAAGCGGTTCACGATGTCGTTGTTCCTCGTCGAATACACCTACGCGCCCGAGAAGAACGCTCAGCGCGACGAAGTCCGTAGCGATCACCGCGCGTGGCTCGCGGATCTGGTTTCCCGCTCGATCGTCTTGTCATCCGGCCCGTTTGCAGATGGAAACGGCGCGCTGATCATCGTCGACGCCGCAGACGCCGACACCGTTTCCCTCCTCTTCACCCACGATCCGTTCGCGATCGCCGATTTGATCAAGAAGGTCCGGATCACCGAGTGGGTTCCGGTGTTGGGTCAGTTCAGCGCCTGAGAGCCCCGGCCCCGGCTTACTCCCCCGCCCGGTCGCGAGTCTTCAACAGGCTCGCGACCGTCGTCACCGCCAATACTCCGATGATCACTCCGAGTGAGAGTGCCGTGGAGATTTCCGGGACGGAGACGTGTTCACCTCCGTTGACGAACGAGAGGGTGTTCTCGTGCAACGCGTGAAGTACCAATTTCACACCGATGAACGCCAGGATTATCGAGAGCCCGTACGAGAGATAGACCAGCCGTTCGAGCAACCCACCGATCAGGAAGTACAGCTGCCGTAGACCCATCAGCGCGAAGGCGTTGGCGGTGAACACCAGATACGGTTCCTGGGTCAGACCGTAGATCGCCGGAATCGAATCGAGCGCGAAGAGCACGTCGGCAAACCCGATTGCGATGAGCGCCAACAACAACGGTGTCACGACGCGCTTGCCGTCGATCCGGGTGATCAGTTTGTCCCCGTCGTATTCCTCGGTTGTCGGCAGCACCCGCTTCACGAGTGAGATGATGCGACTGTCGCGCTTCTCCTCGGCTTCCTTCTCATGCCCGTGATCGCGGATCAGGGTGTACGCGGTGTAGATCAGGAACGCACCGAAGAGGTAGAACACCCAGCTGTACGCATTGATGGCGGCCGCACCGACTCCGATGAAGATTCCGCGCATCACCAATGCGAGGACGATGCCGATCAGCAGGACTTTCTGCTGGAACTCTCGCGGGACGGCGAACGTCGACATGATGATCACGAAGACGAACAGATTGTCGACCGAGAGCGCCTTCTCCGTGACGTAGCCGGCGAAGTACTCACCGCCGTACGTGGTGCCCCAGATCCACATCACGACGAGGCCGAAGACGATGGCGATCGAAATGTAGACCGTCGACCAGAATGCGGACTCCCGGAAGGTCGGCGCATGCGGAGTGCGGACGTGGGCGAAGAAGTCGAAGACGAACAGGCCGAGGATCACCACGATCGTGATTCCCCAAGCCAACGGCGTCACATGCACGGGTTCCTCCGGTCGTCTGTCGACGGCTTCTCCGCCGAGGTGTCCCTACTCGTCTGCAGGTGCCTCATCCGGGTCGCCGCCGCGTATCGACCACAGCAGACCGTCGAGCTCCTCGGGCTTCATGAGCACCTCGCGTGCCTTCGAGCCCTCGCTGGGTCCGACGACGCCGCGGTTTTCCATGAGGTCCATCAGTCTGCCGGCCTTGGCGAACCCGACTCGTAGCTTGCGCTGCAACATCGACGTCGAACCGAATTGACTCGTGATGACCAATTCCACGGCCTGCAGGAGGACATCCATGTCGTCCCCGATGTCAGGATCGACGTCTTTCTTCTCCCCTGCCTTCTGCGCGGTGACACCTTCGGTGTACTCGGGCTCGGCCTGGTTCTTCGCGAAGTCGACGACCGCCGAGATTTCCTCGTCGGTGATGAACGCGCCCTGCATACGGGTCGGCTTACCCGCGCCCATGGGCAGGAAGAGGCCGTCACCCATACCGATGAGCTTCTCGGCGCCGGGCTGATCGAGGATGACTCGCGAGTCCGTCAGTGAAGACGTCGCGAACGCCAGACGCGAAGGCACGTTGGTCTTGATCAGGCCGGTGACGACGTCGACGGACGGGCGCTGCGTTGCCAGCACCAGGTGGATACCGGCAGCACGGGCTTTCTGCGTGATGCGGACGATTGCTTCTTCGACGTCGCGCGGCGCGGTCATCATGAGGTCTGCCAGCTCGTCCACGATCGCCAGGATGTAGGGGTACGGACGGTAGACGCGCTCGCTGCCCAGCGGGGCGGTGATTTCGCCGGACTTGACCTTGGAGTTGAAGTCGTCGATATGACGCACCCGGTTGGCCTGCATGTCCTGGTAGCGCTGTTCCATCTCCTCGACCAACCAGGCCAGCGCTGCCGCTGCCTTCTTCGGCTGAGTGATGATAGGCGTGATCAGGTGCGGGATACCTTCGTACGGCGTGAGCTCGACCATCTTGGGGTCGATGAGGATCATCCGTACTTCTTCCGGCGTTGCTCGGGTGAGCAACGAGACGAGCATCGAGTTCACGAAGCTCGACTTACCCGAGCCGGTCGAGCCTGCCACCAGAAGGTGGGGCATCTTCGCGAGGTTCGCACTGACGAAGTCACCTTCGATGTCCTTACCCAGACCGATCACCAGCGGATGGTGATCGCGTCGGGTGCTCGGCGCGTTCAAAACGTCGGCGAGGCGGACCATTTCGCGGTCGGAGTTCGGTACCTCGATACCCACCGCGGACTTACCCGGAATGGGGGCCAGGAGGCGGACGTTGTCGGTTGCCACGGCGTACGCGATGTTGCGGGCGAGCGCGGTGATCTTCTCGACCTTCACGCCTGGGCCGAGTTCGACCTCGTAGCGCGTCACCGTCGGTCCGCGGGTGAAACCGGTAACAGCGGCATCGATCTTGAACTGTTCGAGGACTTCGCTGATCGCCTCGATCATCGCGTCGTTCGCAGAACTGCGAAGCTTGGGCGGGTCTCCCTCGATCAGCAACGTCGTCGGCGGGAGGTTGTAGTCGCCGTCGGTGACCCGATCGGTGACGAAGTGTTCCTTCTCCTCCGGCTCCGGTTCGGGTTTCGGCACGGGCTTGGCGATGGGGACCGAACGCGCAGGCACCTTGGGGCGCGGTGCCGGCGTCTCCACGACGGGCGCTGCCGCAGCCGCGACGGGCTCGTCGGGTACTGCGGTGTCGTCGGCGTTCCACAGACCGAGGACTTCGGTCTTCTTGTCTCCGGATTCGAACTCGTCCGTCGGGTAGTTGTCGATCGGTGCGCGTCGGCTGGTCCGCTTGGCGGGCTTGAGCGGCGGCTCGGCGTAGGTGTCGACCGGGTAGCCGTCGGCGTCGAACAGTGAAGGATCGTAAGCAGATTCGCCGTAGTGGTGCTCACCGTCCTCGTCGAATTCGGATCCGTAGTCGCCATATTCGTCCGAGCGATACGAGGCGCCGAAGAAGGACTGGAACTTGCTCGGCACCTCACGCAGAGTCGTTCCGGTCAGAAGGAGGATTCCGAATCCGGCGGCGATGACCAGCAGCGGCGCAGACAGCCAGACGGTGAGCCCGTTGGTGAGCGGGCCGCCCACGACGTATCCGACAAACCCTGCGCCGTTGGAGCGACCGGTGGCGTCTGTCGGTGAACCCGAGATGATGTGCCAGAGGCCGAGCGCCGGCAGACCGACCAGCAAGGATCCCATGATCAGTCGGGGCCGGATCTCAGGTTTCGGTTCGGTGCGCATCAACAGGATCGCGAGACCGACGCCGACGATGGGGAGCACGGCCGAGGCCGCGCCGAAGATCGCCCGCACGAGGGTGTCGATGCCGCCGCCGATCGGACCACCGGCCTTGAACCAGACGCCACCGGCGATGACGACGCTGAATGCGATCAGGCCGAGCGCTATTCCGTCGCGGCGGTGGCCGGCTTCGATCTCGCCGACCTTACTGACGGTGCGTGTGGTGGCGCCGACGCCGCGGGCAGCCAGGGACCACCCGGCTCCGATTCCCTTGCCCACAGCGGCCAACGGGCTGGCCCGCTGAGAGGTTTTCGATACCGGGCGGCGCGCGGCCGACGACGTACCGGACGCCTTCTTGGGCGCCGGCTTGGAGCCTTTGCCCGACGCGGGGCGCCCACCAGCCCTGGCCGAAGTCGTGACATTTCGAGGAGTCGATACGGTTCGCGTGGTGCGCGAGGCACGAGGTTTTGCGGTTGCG
>NZ_LVCT01000270.1:0-386 GCF_001647205.1 Rhodococcus sp. EPR-134 | reverse complement strand
GAGTTCAGGCTAGTCTGTGCGACCCCATCTGGACCATCCGCAACACCAGCAACACTGGTGGCGAGTGCGAAACGTGATCTTCACAACCCGTCTGTCGAGCTCGGCTCCGGCAGAAGGGGGCCATCAGAAACTGCGATCGAGCGCCATCACGGATTGAACGTCGGCCAGTTCACCTTTGGCTTCGATCTTCACCTCGTTGCGACCGAAAGCGTGCAGCAGCAACTCGGCGGGTTCACCCTGCAGGACAACACTGCGAGAGCCGGATTTGTGGACGACCGCACTCTCGCCGGACGGAAGTTCGAAAATGACCTCGACAGCGGCTTTGCGGTAACCCATCTTGCCGATCTGCCGGGCGTACTTCCACAGCTGAGCCTGCCGACCCTCCG
>NZ_LVCT01000269.1:0-648 GCF_001647205.1 Rhodococcus sp. EPR-134 | reverse complement strand
CCGAGGCGGCCCACTCCGAACGTCGTCGAGGATCTCCTCCCACGGACGCGCCGCTGCGGCCTTACGCACGCTCTCGGTGTGACCGGCAAGAGGGCTCAACATGATTCCGGGAGCGGCGTCGAGACGCCGCTCCCGGACTATCAGATGTGCTGCCAGGTCACGATTGGTCCACTCCCCACACAGTGTCGGAGCATCGGGGCCGAATTCGACCATGCTGTCCACCAGGGCGAGTCGTTCGTCATGAGCGAAGGTCACCTTCGCCAAAGTACTCGAACCGGACCGGGTTCGAGCGGAAGCGACCTGCTGTGCCGAATCTACGGAACCGCGATGACCGTCGGAATGATCATCGGACGGCGGCGGTACTTGTCCGCGACCCAGCGTCCGACGACGCGGCGCACCGACTGCGCGATGCGATGAGCGTCGATGACGCCTTCGCTCGCCAACCGGGCCAGGTCCGATTCCACGAGATCCGCGGCAGCCTTGAGCGCTGTCGGATCGTCGGAGAAGCCGCGACCGGACACCTCGGGGGTGCTGACCGCACGGCCCGTCGACTCGTTGATGACGATGGTGATCGCGATGAAGCCGCCCTCACCGAGCACGAGGCGATCGGACAGCGTCGGCTCACCGACGTCGCCGACGGACAGACCG
>NZ_LVCT01000268.1:0-14681 GCF_001647205.1 Rhodococcus sp. EPR-134 | reverse complement strand
CTTCCGGCACGCCGGTTGCCTTTGCCAGCGCGGCGTTGGCACGCAGGTGCCGCCATTCACCGTGGACGGGCATGGCATTGGTGGGCCGAACCGCGTTGTACAGGTAGAGCAACTCACCGGCGGACGCGTGGCCCGAGACGTGAACCTTGGCGCTCTGCTGGGTCACGACGGTGGCACCGCGCTTGGCCAAACCGTTGACCACGGCAAAAACGGAGTTCTCGTTGCCCGGGATCAGCGAAGACGCGAGAACGACAAGGTCGTTGGCGCGGATGTTGATCTGACGGTGTTCGCCGCGCGCCATCCGCGAGAGCGCTGCCAACGGCTCACCCTGCGAACCCGTCGAAATGAGCACCAGGCGATCGTCGGGAAGGGTGGCGGCGGTGTCGATGTCTACGACGAGGCCGTCGGGCACCGTCAGGTAGCCCAGATCCTGGGCGATCTGCATGTTGCGGACCATCGAGCGGCCGACGAAGACGATGCGGCGGTTGTACCGAGCGGCTACGTCGACGACCTGCTGGATGCGATGCACATGGCTGGCGAACGATGCCACGATGACACGCTGCTTCGCCTTGCCGATGACGTTGTCGAGCACTCCCCCGATTTCGCGCTCGGGCGTGACGAATCCCGGAACTTCGGCGTTCGTCGAGTCGACGAGGAACAGGTCGACGCCCTCGTCGCCCAGGCGGGAGAATCCGGCGAGGTCGGTCAGGCGGCCGTCGAGAGGCAGCTGATCGAGCTTGATGTCACCGGTGTGCAGTACGACGCCGGCGTCGGTGCGAATCGCGATCGCGAGAGCGTCGGGAATCGAGTGGTTGACAGCGAAGTACTCGCAGTCGAACGGGCCATGGGTGGTGGTGTTTCCCTCGACGACCTCGACCAGGTTCGGCCGCAGGCGATGCTCGCGGCACTTGGCGGCAACTAGAGCGAGCGTGAACTTCGCGCCGATGACCGGAATGTCCGCGCGCAGACGCAGCAAGAACGGCAGAGCACCGATGTGGTCCTCGTGTCCGTGAGTCAGGATGACGGCTTCGACGTCGTCCATACGGTCTTCGATGTAGCGGAAGTCCGGGAGGATCAGGTCGACGCCAGGCTGCTGGTCCTCGGGGAACAGCACACCGCAGTCGACGATCAGCAACTTGCCACGGTGCTCGAACACCGTCATGTTGCGACCGATTTCGCCGATGCCGCCCAGCGCGACGATCCGCAGACCCGATGCCGGCGCCTTCGGGGGTGTTCCGAGGCGACCCGTGGGATCGACGGCCGGACGGTTCTCGGGGCGCTTGTTTCCGCGCCCGTTGCCCGACTTCGATGCTGCCGGTCGGTTACCGCCGGAAGATTTGCGCGGCGACCTCTCTTCGGTCGACTTCTTGGGTGCAGCAGATTTGGTGGCAGCGGACTTGGTTGCTGCAGATTTGGTTGCTGCGGCCTTCTTGGGCGGGGCGGCTGCGGCGGGGGCCGCTTCTGCCGCCGGCGCAGCTGGTGCCTCTACCGGTGCGGCCTTTGCGGCCGTTTCGGGAGGCGGCGGCGAAGGCGGACCGGCTTGACGACTGGCACTACGACGTCGGGGGGGACGGGTCATTTACAAAACTCCTGCCGCATGCAGATCGGCGGCAAGACCGTCGATCTGCTCTTTAGTGGGTGCAACCTGCGGAAGGCGTGGTTCTCCGACATCGATTCCGATGAGTCGCAGACCCGCCTTCGAAGCGCTGACACCGCCGAGGCGGGCAACGGAACGAATCACAGGGATCAAACTGAGGTTTATCTCGCGTGCGCGGGCGATGTCGCCGGACACGAACGCGGTGTGAAGGTCGCGGAGACGACCCGGAACAAGATGGCCGATGACGCTGACGAAGCCGGTGGCGCCCACAGCGAGCCACGGCAGATTCAGCGGGTCGTCGCCGGAGAAGAACTGAAGCTCGGTGGTGCCGATCAACTCTGCGCCGGCGTTGAGGTCGCCCTTGGCGTCCTTGACGGCCTTGATTCGCGGGTGCTCGGCGAGTCGGCGGATCGTCTCGGTCTCGATGGGAACGACGGAGCGGGGCGGAATGTCGTACAACATGACGGGCAGGTCGGTCGCGTTGGCGACGGCGGTGAAGTGTGCAAACAGTCCGGCCTGGGGCGGACGTGAGTAATACGGGGTGACGACGAGCAGACCGTGTGCTCCGGCGCGAGCCGCGTCACGTGCGAGTTCGACGCTGTGAGCGGTGTCGTTGCTGCCGGCGCCTGCAACGATCTTCGCGCGGTTACCGACGGCGTCGATCACTGCGCGGAGCAGGTCGAGCTTCTCGGACTCGGTGGTGGTGGGAGATTCACCGGTGGTACCGGCAAGAACGAGGCCGTCACAGCCGTTGTCGACGAGATGGGCTGCGAGGCGCACTCCCGCGTCGACGTCCAACTTCCCGTCGGCAGTGAACGGGGTCACCATCGCAACGGAAATGGTGCCGAACGGACGCTCGACAAGAGAAGCGGAATCACCGTAGGTCATGGTCAGAAGGTTACCCGGTTCAGCTCTTACTTCTGCACACGAGTCACGACTCGGCCGCAAATGCGCTGACGGCAATTTCCGATCCGTCGCTTCCGCGAAGAATCTCGTAGTCCCCGAACACATTTGGCGCGACATCACGAAGCTGACGCAGGCACTCGACCGCGACTCGCCGGATCTCGACATCCGCATGTTCGGTGGCACGCATCTCGACGAAGTGCCGCCAGGCCCGATAGTTTCCGGTCACGACCAAGCGCGTCTCGGTGGCGTTGGGCAGCACCGAGCGCGCAGCCTGCCTGGCTTGCTTGCCCCGCATCGGGGCACCGGGCACCGATTGCAGTTTCCCTTCGAGGGCAGTCAGCAGTTCCCCGTAAGCGCGACGGCTTTCGTCGGTGGCATTCAGAAACAGTGCTTCGAGCTCGGGATCACCTTCGACAGCAGGAGGCACGACGACGTTTGCATCGTTCTCACGGACGAATCGCTGCGAGAGTTGCGAGTACGAGAAGTGCCGGTGACGAATCAATTCGTGAGTGCACGAGCGCGAGATACCGGTGATGTAGAAGCTCACTGTCGCATGCTCGAGCACCGAAACGTGTCCGACCTCGAGCAGATGCCTCAGGTATCCGGCGTTGGTTGCGGTTCGCGGATTCGGCTTGGACCAACTCTGGTAGCAGGCTCGACCGGAGAACTCGACCAGCGCTTCGCCACCATCCGCGTCCGTCTCCCACGGAATGTCCTCGGGCGGGAAGAACTCGGACTTCGCCACCAACTGCACTTTCAGTGACACCGTGTTCGGCACAACCCACTCCTCGACAAGCACGAAACGACCAGCATGAAACCCGGGCGCCGTTCGCCTCAGGTGCTGGGCAACTCTATAGCGGTCGACCGCCCTCGATACCGAGTGACGTCATCACATCCTTGACTGACGTCACTTTTGACGTCACTGTGGTGTCATGGACATTTCGGAGTACACCGCAAAGCTGCAGAACGACCTCGCCACTGCAGCCGAACTCGGCGACGATCACACGCGCCGGATTGCGGCGTCGTTGTCCGCCGCCATCGAACCCTCGGTCCGCCTGGTCTTGTTGGCCGCGGCGACGGAACTGGCCAAGGAGATCGGGGCGAAGCTGGGCGACCGAGAGGTCAAGGTCAATCTCGACGGAAGCGAATTACTGGTCGACGTCGTTCGCCCGCCGAACTCGACCGGCGGCGAAGGTGCAAACGAGAAGGCAGACGACGAGAAGAAGGACTCAACCTACTCGTTCGACGACGTCAGCGGAGATATCAGCCGGGTGACGTTGAGGATGATGGAGCAGATCAAAGCCCGCGCCGAGGAGGCCGCCAATCAGAACGGAGTCTCCCTCAACTCGTGGGTTTCACAAGCCGTCCAGGGCGCATTGCGGGACCAGATGCGCAAGAACGGCATGGACTAGCTCGACGCCAACCCGATCACCGAATGATCTAATTGCGCAACTGCAGTAATCACGAACCGTTGCCGCAAGGCGAGAAGGAGCACGTTCATGGCCGTTTCGGGCGTCAAGGAATTCGAGATCAAGGCTGATCCGGAAACGGTGATGAAGGCCGTAGCAGCCGTCGATCGGCTGCCGGAATGGTCGTCTGCACACAAGAAGATCACCATCGAGAGCACCCACGACGACGGTCGCCCCCATCGCGTTCGCATGGCCGTGTCCATTCTGGGAATCAACGACGAGCAGGTAGTCGACTACACCTTCGAGGGCGACGAGAAGGTGACCTGGACCCTCGTGGAGAGCGGTCAGCAGAACCAGCAGGACGGCTCGTACGTCTTGACTCCCACCGACGGTGGAACCAAAGTCACCTTCGAACTGACCATCGATCCCAAGATCCCGCTGCCGGGCTTCCTGGTGAAGAAGGCACAGAAAACGGCCCTGGAAACAGCGAGCAAGGGCCTGACGAAGTTCGTCGAAAACTTCTGAGCGCACACGCAATTCAGGCGGCCCTTAATTCGGCGTTCATCGCCGGGTAAGGGCCGTTTGCTGTGAAGCCGAGCTGTGTTTTCGCGGAAGTCCCTGCCGATGTTGAAGATTCGCCGGTAGCCAGGGACCGCCAGGAGTAACGTCGGCCGCGTGTCCGCCGAGACCGCAGAGCCCAACTCCATGGCACCCGTGCGCATCCTCGTCTACAGCGACGACGCACACACGCGCGAGCAAGTTCGGCTCGCTCTCGGAGAGCGCCCACATCCGTCGATGCCCACCATCGACTACATCGAGGTCGCGACGGCACCGATCGTCGTAGCCAAGCTCGATGCCGGCGGAATCGACCTCGCCATCCTCGACGGCGAGGCGAGTCCGGCGGGCGGCATGGGCGTCGCGAAACAACTCAAGGACGAGATCGCCGACTGTCCACCGATCCTCGTACTGACCGGTCGACCCGACGATGCGTGGCTGGCGTCGTGGTCGAGAGCGGAAGCCTCAGTGCCGCAGCCGATAGATCCGATCGAACTTGCTTCCACCGTCATCGCGCTTCTGCGTCGACAACTGAGCCGGTGAGCACCCGTTGCAGCGGTGATTCGTTGCGGCGCCGACTACTTCGGACTTTCGAGAGCGAAACTCCGCACCCCGAAAACGAACCCAATGTCGGAGGCCTCCCCTAGTGTGGGTGTCGCAGGTCACATAAGTATCGAATTGCTGGCAGTATCGAAATCGAACGGCACCTTCGGGCTGGGCGGACATCCGCACAGCGGAGAGGAGTTCGGGTGACATGAACGCTTACATCCCCATTCTCGTCCTCGGGGTCATCGCGATGGCCTTCGCTGTGGTGTCGGTTGTTCTCGCGTCCGTGGTCGGCCCGAAGCGGTACAACAGGGCGAAACTCGAAGCCTACGAATGCGGAATCGAACCGGCACCCCGTACCGCCGGTGGCGGGCGGTTTCCCGTCAAGTTCTATCTGACGGCAATGCTGTTCATCATCTTCGACATCGAGATCGTTTTCCTCTACCCGTGGGCGGTGCATTTCGATTCGCTCGGCTTGTTCGGCCTCGCGGCGATGGGCCTTTTCATAGTCAACGTCTCGGTGGCATACGCATACGAATGGCGACGAGGCGGTCTCGGTTGGGACTAGGCCAGCGGACACAGGTACAGCACACATACGTCAGACAAAACCGGTCACACCGCAGCTGTTACGACTGAAAAGAGTCGGATATGGGTCTCGAAGAAAAGCTCCCCAGCGGATTTCTACTGACCACAGTCGAGGGCCTGGCAGGGTATGCCCGCAAAGGATCACTGTGGCCTGCCACCTTCGGGCTCGCGTGCTGCGCGATCGAGATGATGGCAACCACGTCAGGTCGCTTCGACCTGGCGCGGTTCGGCATGGAGGCATTCCGCGCGTCGCCGCGACAGGCAGACCTTCTGATCGTGGCCGGGCGGGTCAGTCAAAAGATGGGGCCGGTACTTCGTCAGGTCTACGACCAGATGGCCGAGCCGAAATGGGTTCTGGCCATGGGTGTGTGTGCGTCGTCCGGCGGTATGTTCAACAACTACGCAGTGGTACAGGGCGTCGACCACATCGTGCCGGTCGACATCTACTTGCCCGGCTGTCCGCCGCGGCCGGAGATGCTCCTGAACGCGATCATCGAACTGCACCGAAAGATCCAGGAGATGCCCCTCGGCGTGAACCGCGAAGAGGCACGCGCGGCAGCCGAGCGCGCCGCACTGGCATCCACCCCCACCATCGACATGAAGGGGCTTCTGCGATGACCGCGGGCAACAACGGATCGAGGGGGATGTTCGGGGTCCGCGGCAGTGGTGACACCTCGGGCTACAGCCGGCTCGCCCCGCCGATCTCAGTAGAGGACAAGGCCTCTCGACCGTTCGGTGGATACTTCGACGAAGTTGCGGACTCCTTGGATGCCGCATTGCGCAGCGCGGGCAGCACTTTCACCGATGCAATCGAGCGGGTAGTGATCTTTCGAGACGAGATGACGCTGCATGTCGAACGGTCTCACCTCCCGCAGGTCGCGCGCAGACTGCGCGACGAATCGGAACTGCGCTTCGAACTTTGCCTGGGTGTCGATGGAGTCCACTATCCGCAGGACACCGGTCGCGAGCTCCACGCCGTGTATCCATTTGCTTCGATCACGCACAACCGCCGGATCAGACTGGAAGTGTCCGTGCCGGACTCCGATCCACATATTCCGTCCATCGTCGGGATATACCCCACCAACGATTGGCACGAGCGTGAGACCTACGACTTCTTCGGGATCGTCTTCGACGGTCACCCGGCCCTGACCCGTATCGAGATGCCCGACGACTGGAAGGGCCACCCACAGCGCAAGGACTATCCGCTCGGCGGTATCCCGGTCGAGTACAAGGGCGCCCAGACTCCTCCACCCGACGAGCGTAGGTCGTACAACTGATGAACGAGACGACAGGAAGCAACTCCGGTGCCACGACGGAAACCGTCGTCACAGCATCGGGTCAGGACTGGGACGACATCGTCACCGCGGCCGCTCGCCAGCGAACCGGCGAGGCCGAACGGATCGTGGTCAACATGGGCCCGCAGCATCCGTCCACTCACGGCGTCTTGCGCCTCATTCTCGAAATCGAGGGTGAGACAGTCGTGGAAGCTCGGTGTGGAATCGGCTACCTGCACACCGGAATCGAAAAGAATCTCGAATACCGGAACTGGACGCAGGGCGTCACTTTCGTTACTCGAATGGACTACCTGTCACCGTTCTTCAACGAAACCGCGTACTGCCTCGGAGTCGAAAAACTTCTCGGTATCACCGACGACATTCCCGAGCGAGCCACCGTCATTCGCGTGATGATGATGGAGCTCAATCGAATCTCGTCGCACCTTGTCGCCCTGGCAACCGGTGGAATGGAACTGGGCGCCGTGACGGCGATGCTGTTCGGATTCCGCGAACGCGAATTGATTCTGGACGTGTTCGAGACGATCACCGGACTGCGGATGAATCACGCCTACATCAGGCCTGGTGGTCTCGCTCAGGATCTACCCGACGGGTCGGTCGCGAAGGTGCGAGAACTGTTGAAGGTCCTACCGAAACGGTTGCGTGACGTCGAACTGATGCTCAGCGACAACTCCATCTGGAAAGCCCGCACCCAGGGAATCGGATATCTCGATCTCACCGGCTGCATGGCGCTCGGCGTGACGGGGCCGGTCCTACGCGCCACGGGTCTCCCCCACGATCAGCGTCGAGCGCAGCCCTACTGCGGCTACGAGAACTACGAGTTCGACGTCGTGACGCACGACGGATCCGATTGCTACGGAAGGTACGTCATCCGTGTCGAGGAGATGAAGGAGTCCCTCAAGATCGTCGAGCAGTGCCTCGACAAACTGCAACCGGGGCCGGTCATGGTGGACGACAAGAAGATCGCCTGGCCTGCCGATCTCGCTGTCGGACCGGATGGCCTCGGCAATTCGCAGAAGCACATCGCCAAGATCATGGAGTCGTCCATGGAGGGTCTGATTCACCATTTCAAACTGGTCACCGAAGGAATCCGCGTGCCGCCCGGCCAGGTGTACGTCGCCGTCGAGTCCCCGCGGGGCGAGTTGGGTGTGCACATGGTCAGCGACGGGGGAACCCGGCCGTACCGCGTCCATTTCCGGGATCCGTCATTCACCAACCTTCAAGCGGTAGCGGCGATGTGCGAGGGAGGCATGGTGTCCGACGTGATCGCCTCGGTTGCCAGTATCGATCCCGTCATGGGCGGAGTGGACCGATGACCGGCCCGAACGGCTCGTCACGGGTGTTCATCGAACTCGGGCCGCGCCCGGACGAGCCCACGCAACTGGTACGCCCTGGCGCACGATCGAGTTATCCGCCTGACGTACTCGCCCGACTCGACGCCGATGCCGAAACCGTCATCGCTCGTTACCGTGAGCCTGACGCCGCGGCGCCCACCAGTCGATCAGCCCTCCTGCCGCTCCTTCATCTCGTGCAGTCCGAGGACGGGTACATCACCCCGGCCGGGATCGATTTCTGCAGTGCCAAGCTGGGTTTGACCGGCGCCGAGGTTGCCGCCGTTTCCACCTTCTACTCGATGTATCGCCGTGGTCCGACGGGTGAGTATCTGGTCGGAGTCTGCACCAACACGCTGTGCGCGATCATGGGCGGAGACGACATCCTCGCAGCACTCGAAGAGCATCTCGGGTCAGCAGGCTCCAGAGACGAAGGCGGACACTCCATCTCGACGTCCGACGGCAAGATCACCCTCGAACACATCGAGTGCAATGCGGCGTGCGACTACGCCCCCGTCATGATGATCAACTGGGAGTTCTTCGACAACCAGACTCCGGAATCGGCGCGCTCACTCGTCGATGCGCTCCGCGCCGGAGAGCGCGTGACACCCAGTCGCGGTGCCACACTGTGTTCGTTCCGACAGACCGCACGCACCTTGGCCGGGTTCCCGGATACGCGAATCGAAGCAGCCGAAGCACAAACAATCGGCGGGGCAACTCTTGCCGGACTGCGTATCAGCCGATCTCACGACGACAACCCACCCGGCTCGGCCTCAGCAGCCGACGCTCCCGGCGAAGGGAAGTGACATGACACTCGCCCCCGTCCTGAGTCGCTACTGGGATCAACCGAACTCGTGGACTCTCGACAGCTACCTTCGTCACGACGGCTACCAAGCCCTACGCAAAGCGCTAGCCATGTCCCCAGACGCCGTGATCGAAACGGTCAAGGACGCGGGCCTTCGTGGGCGCGGTGGCGCCGGTTTCCCGACGGGCCTCAAGTGGAGTTTCATCCCACAGAGCACCGAAGACAAGCCAGGAGACGGCAAGCCTCACTATCTCGTCGTCAATGCCGACGAGTCCGAACCGGGCACATGCAAGGACATGCCGTTGATGATGGCGACCCCACACACGTTGGTCGAGGGAGTCATCATCGCGGCGTATGCAATTCGAGCGGCCAAGGCGTTCATCTACGTCCGGGGCGAGGTGGTCCCGGTCCTGCGACGTCTGCAGACCGCTGTGGCCGAGGCCTACGCGGCCGGATACCTGGGCCGAAACATCCTCGATTCGGGATACGACTTGGATCTCGTCGTGCACGCCGGAGCAGGCGCGTACATCTGTGGTGAGGAGACAGCCCTCCTCGATTCGTTGGAGGGACGACGCGGTCAGCCTCGACTGCGGCCGCCATTCCCCGCCGTCGCCGGCCTCTACGCCTGCCCGACCGTCGTCAACAACGTCGAGTCCATCGCGAGTGTGCCGTCGATCGTCCTGGGCGGCCCGGAGTGGTTCCGGTCGATGGGAAGCGAGAAGTCGCCGGGGTTCACGTTGTACTCGCTCTCTGGTGATGTCACCACTCCTGGCCAGTACGAGGCGCCGCTCGGCATCACGTTGCGAGAACTTCTCGATTACGCGGGCGGCGTTCGCACCGGGCACACCCTCAAGTTCTGGACTCCCGGCGGATCCTCGACTCCGATCTTCACCGACGAACATCTCGATGTCCCACTCGACTACGAGGGTGTCGGCGCGGCGGGATCGATGCTCGGCACCAAGGCACTGCAGATATTCGACGACACAACCTGCATCGTGCGCGCGGTGCTGCGGTGGACCGAGTTCTACGCCCACGAATCTTGCGGTAAATGCACGCCGTGCCGCGAAGGCACGTACTGGCTGGTGCAGATCCTGCGGCGACTCGAAGGCGGAACAGGTACTGAAGCTGATCTCACCAAACTTCTCGACATCTCGGACACCATCCTCGGAAAATCCTTCTGCGCGTTGGGCGACGGAGCGACCAGCCCGACCATGTCCTCCCTGAAGTACTTCCGCGAGGAATACGTAGCGCATTTCGACAGCAACGGATGCCCTTTCGATCCTCGCCGGTCCGTTCTCGCGACAGGAGCGTTCGTCTCATGACTGCAGCCGACGCTACCAAGAACGACGCCACCAAGACCGACACGGCACCGCCCACTGATCTGGTCACCCTCACCATCGACGGCCGGGAACTCCAGGTACCCAAGGGCACGTTGATCATTCGCGCTGCAGAGATGATCGGCACACAGATTCCGCGGTTCTGCGATCATCCCCTTCTGGATCCGGTCGGGGCGTGCCGACAGTGCATCGTGGAGGTCGAAGGTCAACGCAAGCCGGTGGCGTCCTGCACGACACCGGTTGCGGACGGAATGGTCGTCACCACACAGCTCACGTCACCGGTGGCGGAGAAGGCGCAGCGCGGGGTGATGGAACTCCTGCTCATCAACCACCCTCTGGACTGCCCCGTGTGCGACAAGGGCGGCGAGTGTCCGCTTCAAAACCAGGCGATGTCGACCGGTCGCACCGAATCCCGGTTCGGTGAGGAGAAAAGGACCTACCCCAAGCCCATCCCACTCTCGTCCGAAATCCTCCTCGACCGCGAGCGTTGTGTCCTTTGTGCCAGGTGCACACGGTTTTCGGGCCAGATTGCCGGCGACCCGTTCATCGATCTCCTCGAGCGCGGTGCACTTCAACAGGTCGGGATCTACGCCAACGAGCCTTTCGAGTCCTATTTCTCGGGCAACACCATCCAGGTGTGCCCGGTCGGCGCGCTTACCAGTACGGCATACCGATTCCGGGCGCGCCCGTTCGATCTGGTGTCCAGCCCCAGCGTGTGCGAGCACTGCGCGGACGGATGTGCTCAGCGCACGGACCACCGTCGCGGAAAGGTTCTTCGTCGTCTCGCCGGGGACGACCCCGAAGTCAACGAGGAGTGGAATTGCGACAAGGGCCGTTTCGCTTTCACGTACACGACCCAAGGTGATCGGATCACCACCCCTCTCATCCGCAACGCTGACGGCGAATTGATTCCGGCGTCGTGGCCCATGGCACTCGACCTCGTTGCGCGATCCTTCGCGCAGGCCCACGGCGACGCGGGCGTACTCGTCGGTGGACGCTCGACCTGGGAGGACGCGTACGCCTACGGCAAGTTCGCGCGAGTTGCTCTCGCTACCAACAACATCGACTTCCGGATCCGCGCTCACTCAGCCGAAGAGACCAGCTTTCTCTCAGCTCACGTCGCGGGCCGCACGCTTGAAGAGTCAGTGACGTACCAAGATCTCGAATCAGCCCCGGCCGCGTTGCTGGTCGCTCTCGAGCCGGAGGAGGAGTCACCGATCATCTTCCTGCGGCTACGCAAAGCCGCTCGTTTCGGCAAGACAACAGTGCTCGCCAGCGCGCCGTTCGCTACGCGAGGCCTGCAGAAGATGGGCGGCGGTCTGCTTCGGACCGTACCCGGAAGTGAAGCAGCTCTGATGGATTCGTTGGCAGGCCCTGGAAGTGAGGAGGGTCAGCTCCTCCGACAGCCCGGCGCAGTGATCCTGCTGGGCGAACGACTCAGTGAGGTGGCGGGCGGCTTCGCCGCGGCGGTACGTCTCGCCGAAGCGACAGGAGCTTGTTTGGCTTGGGTCCCACGCCGCGCTGGTGATCGCGGCGCCGTCGAGGCCGGCGCACTACCGGGATTGCTTCCCGGCGGACGCCCCGTTGCGGACCCGGCAGCACGTCAGGAGGTGGAATCAGTGTGGGGGGCCTCCATCCCGGCATCCGACGGGCTCGACGCCGCGAGTCTGCTGGATCCGGGGCAGACGACTGCTGCCCTTCTTGTCGGCGGCGTCGAATTGAGTGATCTCCCGAACCCGGCGAAGGCAAGGGCCGCGATCGAAGCAGCAGGGTTCGTGGTGAGTTTGGAGATCCGTCACAGCGGAGTCACCGAACTCGCCGACGTCGTCTTCCCGGTGGCACCGGTCGCCGAGAAGCCCGGAACCTTCCTCGATTGGGAAGGCCGCGAGCGCGTGTTCGACACTGCGTTGAGAACGACAGGAGTGATGCCGGATCAGCGCGTTCTCCACGCGATCGCAGCCGAGATGGGCATCGATCTGGGCCTACCCGACGCAGATTCCGCACGCTCGGAGATACACCGCCTCGGCGCGTGGTCCGGATCGCGCCCCACCTCGCCTCAGGTCCCGTCAGGCACCATGCCCACACCGGCACTGGGCGAGGCAGTGTTGTCGAGTTGGCGAATGCTGCTCGACAACGGCCGATTGCAAGACGGCGAGCCCAACCTGGCGGGTACGGCACGGCTCCCACTCGTACGTTTGTCTGCCGAGACCGCTGCCGAGATCGGCGCCGACAACGGCGATCACGTTGCGGTGTCGACTGAATCCGGTTCCATCACATTACCGTTGGAGATCACCGAACTCCCGCCTCGAACAGTCTGGCTCCCGCTCAATTCACCGGGTAGCACGATCTACGAAACGCTCTGCGTTACCGCGGGTTCCGTGGTGAAGATTGCGAAGGCTGGAGCGCAATGACCACCCACGAGTACGGGACCGTGGCAGCTCCGGTCGACCTGTCGGCGTTCGGGCACGACCCGTGGTGGTTGGTGATCGGCAAGGCTCTCGCCATTTTCGTGTTCCTCGTACTCACACCGCTGGTGGCAATTTACGCGGAACGAAAGGTCATGGCACGCATGCAGATGCGTGTCGGACCGAACCGCGTCGGCCCCCGTGGAATGCTCCAGAGTCTCGCTGACGGAATCAAGCTCGCCCTCAAGGAGGGCATCACACCGACCGGCGCCGACAAACCGATTTATCTCCTCGCGCCCGTCATCGCAGTCGTGCCCGCGTTCATGGCCTTTGCCGTCATCCCGTTCGGTCCGCAGGTGTCGATCTTCGGAACCCTTTCACCCCTGCAACTGACCGATCTGCCGGTCGGAGTTCTCTACATCCTCGCCGTGACTTCAATCGGTGTGTACGGGATCGTGCTTGCCGGCTGGTCGTCCGGATCGACGTATCCACTACTGGGCGCACTTCGATCGACCGCGCAGGTCATCTCCTACGAGGTAGCAATGGGGCTGTCCTTCGCCGCAGTCTTCCTCTACGCCGGCACGATGTCCACGTCCGGCATCGTCAGTGCCCAACAAGGTGCCTGGTACGTCTTTCTCCTCCTGCCGTCCTTCCTGATCTACGTGACAGCCATGGTCGGCGAAACCAACAGGGCTCCCTTCGACCTTCCCGAGGCCGAGGGTGAACTGGTGGGTGGGTTCCACACCGAGTACTCCTCACTCAAGTTCGCGATGTTCATGCTGGCCGAGTACGTGAACATGGTGACGGTGTCCGCTCTGGCCACGACACTGTTCCTGGGCGGGTGGCACGCACCGTTCCCGTTCAACCTGTGGGACGGCGCCAATTCCGGTTGGTGGCCGGTGCTGTGGTTTGTTGCCAAGGTGTGGGGCTTCCTCTTCGTCTTCATCTGGTTGCGCAGCACGCTTCCTCGATTGCGCTACGACCAGTTCATGAATCTCGGCTGGAAGGTTCTGATCCCCGCAGCTTTGGTATGGGTGATGGTGATCGCGACCGTTCGTGCGTTCCGCAACGAGGGCTACAACACCTGGGTCGTACTTCTCTGCGTCGCACTGGTTCTCGGAGCTGCGCTCCTGATCGTGTTGGCCGGGACTTACCGCAGCCGACGCCGAACCGCCGCGTTGGTGCCCGATTCGGGGACCCGGCCTTTCGATGCGATGTCGGGCGGCTTCCCGGTTCCACCCCTACCTGGTCAAACGCTGCCGACCCGAAAACTACCGGGTCAGAATGTGCCACCGCCGCGGCGGACAGATGTTTCCGACACATCGGAGGACTCCCATGCCTGATTTCCTCGGACCTATCGCGGGTTTCGGAGTGACGCTCTCGACAATGTTCAAGAAGCCCGAGACCGAGTTCTATCCGGAGGAGAAGCGCCCCACCGCGCCCGGATACCACGGTCGCCATCAACTCAACCGGTATGCGGACGGACTCGAGAAGTGCATCGGTTGCGAACTGTGTGCCTGGGCCTGCCCCGCCGACGCGATCTATGTCGAGGGTGCTGACAACACCGAAGAAGAACGGTTCTCCCCCGGCGAGCGTTACGGGCGGGTGTATCAGATCAACTACCTGCGGTGCATCGGCTGTGGCCTCTGCGTCGAGGCTTGCCCCACTCGGGCTCTCACCATGACCAACGAGTACGAGATGACCGACGACAACCGAGCCGGATTGATCTACGAGAAGGACCGCCTTCTCGCGCCCCTGAAACCCGACATGGCAGCGCCACCACACGCGCTGCGTCCCGGCACAACTCAGGACGACTACTACCGCGGCGACATCACAGCAGCTCCCGAACAGCCAGCACCCGAGCAAGAGCCGAACCCGGAGACCGAGAAATGATCGCGTCGGTCACGACCACG
>NZ_LVCT01000267.1:0-3125 GCF_001647205.1 Rhodococcus sp. EPR-134 | reverse complement strand
CTTCTGCTCGCCGCTTCCAAGCGTCGCGCGAACCTGGTGTGCTGCCATGCCGAGGAGCGGATCGGTCAGTTCGGCGGTGCCGGAGAGAACCTCGACGCCTACCGTCTGCAACCGTGCGCGAATGTCCGAGGACTGGGACAACGCGAGACTCTTGACTCGGGAGTGGATCTTCGGCAGTGACACCGAAGCCTGCTCCGGATCCAGAGTGATGCCGAGGTCGGATGCACGACGCATGTCGGTGCGGATTCCGGTGGACGCGATGAACGTCTTCGACGGGACACAGTCGAACAGCACACACGCACCGCCGACGCCGTCCGAATCGACCAGGGTGACCGTGGCCCCGTGCTGCGCGGCTACCAGTGCCGCCTCGTAGCCGGCGGGTCCGCCACCGATGATCACGATCCGGGTCATGTGTCCTCCAAGTCCTCGCGTGGCCGGCAGGGGTCTCCCGTCGACCAGTGTCACGCTATTCGAGCACCACGTGTCGCGCAGTGCTTGTACCAGATTACTTGCGTCCGGTGGTCCGCTTCGCCACACCCTCGGACCACGGTTTAGGCTTGCGCCCGTGTCGATTTATGCCGCCTACGGTTCCAACATGCATCCCGAGCAGATGTTGTTGCGCTGCCCACACTCCCCCATGTCCGGGACAGGGTGGCTGCGAGGCTGGCGCCTGACCTTCAGCGGCGAGGACCTCGGCTGGGAGGGTGCTCTCGCCACCGTGGTCGAAGATCCCGATTCCAGTGTTTTCGTGGTGCTCTACGACGTCCCGGAAGAGGACGAAGTGAGTCTGGACCGCTGGGAAGGTGCCGAACTGGGTCTGCACCGCAAGATCCGCGTGCGGGTCGACACCGCCGGCGACGCGGTACTTGCGTGGCTCTACGTCATGGATGCGTACGAAGGCGGGCTGCCGTCGGCCCGCTACATCGGTGTGATGGCCGACGCTGCCGAGATTGCCGGAGCGCCGGCCGAGTACGTACGAGAGTTGCGGACGAGAAACAGCCGCAATGTCGGTCCGGGTAACGGTGTTACCGATTAGATAGCTGTCCTGCTCAAAGCAGCAGGAAATACGCGAGCACTGCCAGTGCTGCGAGCACCACCACAACCGTCACGCCGATGAGCACACGCTTGGAACCGCGCGACTCCGATTCGCCTGCGACAACTGCAGTTTCCGGCTCGGCGGTCGCCACCCCGGCAGCGGTTTCTGCCACCACCTTCTCGCGTCCCAGGGTGTCGAACACCTCGGTCACGTCGTGTGAAGGCGGCAATCCGATCGGCACGATAGTGTGCGACGTCGAGGTGAATCCGGCAGCCAGAATTGCGGCTCCCAGCGCAGCCGACTGCTCAGGTCCGGGACCGAGTTCACATCTGACACCGAGCTTTTCGGCAATCCCGGCCGCTATGGACATCATGGCCGCTTTGTCTGTCGCCGGTTCGCCGTCACCGGTGACGACTACGGCGTCCAGGTTCTCCGGCATCCAACCGAACGCACCCAGAGCCGTCGCGAGGCGTGAACTCGGCGAACTCCCGTCGCCGGCAAAGCCGAATGCACGGCCGGCCGCGACACCAGAACGCACGAGGGTGACCGCTGCCCCGGTGTCGTCCACGTGATAGATGCCGATGAGCGTGCCGGCGAGTGCCGCGATTTCCGACTCGAACCACGCCGACACGGCCTCGGCATCCGAGACGAGTGTGACCCGTCCGAGGCCCGCGTAGACCAGCGAATCCTGCATGAGGGCCGCTGTCGACGAGTCCCAGCGTGACGGGTAGGTCGCGACGATGTCGGGCGCTCCCCCGCTTCGACCACCACGATCGGGCAGCGGCTCGCATTCCTGCAACAGACAGCGAATCGAGGTCGCCACCAAATCCTCGGCGCGGTAACGAGTATCGGCAGTTCCCGCGACGCCACTCGGGTCCCCGACGCGACCGACAAAGCCCGACCAGCTCTCGGCGAACTCACGGCCGGCACCCAGTTGCTCGGTGCCACCGAGCACCGTCGTTCCGTCCTTGCGTTGATTGAGGATCGTGTCCCGAACCAATACCACCGGATCGGCCGAACCCGGATCGTTCGACGCAACGACAGCCGTCGACACCAATGTGCCGATTCGCACTCCCACACCTATGGACATGCCCGTACCTTCACTCGAACGACACGAAAAACGGTACCCCCGACGGGAACCGGAACTATCCCAGAACCAGGCTCGTCAGAACCTTCACACCGACGCCGAGTGCTCGCTCGTCGAGATCGAAAGTGGGTTGGTGGATGTCGAGCTGATCGCCCTCACCCGACCACACGCCGAGCCGCGCCATGGCACCCGGCACGGTTTCGAGGTACCACGAAAAGTCTTCGCCACCACCGGATTGCGGGGTGTCCGCCAAAGCATCTTGTCCGACGGTCGCGATGGCGTCCTCGAACATCCGAGTGGACACCTCGTCGTTGACGACCGGAGGCACTCCGCGACGATAGTTGAGTTGGTAGCGAACTCCGGTGGGTGCGAGCAGTCCGTGGACGATTTCTTCCACGAGCGGTTCGAGCAACTCCCAGGTGTCGTGATCGCCGGTACGTACCGTGCCCGTCATCATGCCGGTCTGCGGAATCGCGTTGGGCGCCTGACCTGCGCTGACCGCGCCCCACACCATGACGGTTCCGGTACGCGGATCGATACGACGGCTGAGCATTCCCGGCAGCCCGGTCACGACGGTGCCGAGCGCGTAGATCAGATCCGTGGTCAAATGCGGCCGCGACGTGTGCCCACCCGGAGAGTCGAGGACGACCTCGATCGTGTCGGCAGCAGAGGTGATCGCGCCCAGGCGCATTCCGACCTGGCCTGCCTCGAGTCGCGGATCGCAGTGCAGAGCAAAGATTCTGGACACACCGTCGAGCGCGCCCGCGGCGATGACGTCGAGTGCTCCGCCAGGCATGACTTCCTCGGCGGGCTGGAATATCAGCCGAACCCCGACGGGAAGTTCGGGCAGCGTGGCCAGAGCCAGTCCGGCGCCGAGCAAGATGGTGGTGTGGGCGTCGTGGCCGCACGCATGGGACACACCGGGGACTGTGGACGAGTACGTCGCTCCGGTCGCCTCCTGCATCGGCAAAGCGTCCATGTCGGCGCGCAGTGCGATTCGTG
>NZ_LVCT01000266.1:0-13753 GCF_001647205.1 Rhodococcus sp. EPR-134 | reverse complement strand
TCTTCTACATCGTGCAGGGCGCACTGTTCCTGGGTGTCGTCCAGGTCGTCGTCTATACCGGCGCAGTGATGATGTTGTTCCTGTTCGTCCTGATGCTGGTCGGCGTGGATTCTTCGGACTCCTTGGTCGAAACGCTACGGGGACAACGCGTCAGCGCGATCGTGATCGGCGTCGGATTCGGGCTACTCCTTATCGGCGGCCTCGGAAATGCGTCGATCTCGGGGTTCACCGGATTCACCGGACTCGACCAGGGCAACATCGACGCTCTCGCCGATCTCATCTTCATCCGCTACGTATGGGCCTTCGAACTGACCGGCGCACTGCTGATCACGGCGACACTTGGCGCAATGATGCTCGCGCATCGGGAGAAGATCGGATCCACGCTCAGCCAACGCGAACTCTCGCAGCAACGATTCGCGTACCTGGGCAGCGATGAGAGCAATCCCGACAAGGGCTCGGCCACTCCCCTCCCCAGTCCCGGCGTGTACGCACGTCACAACGCAGTGGACATGCCGGCACTGTTGCCCGACGGAACGTTCTCGACGCTCTCCGTCAGCAGCGCACTCACTCCGCGTTCCCCGGATCCGAGTACCGGTGAGGAGGCTGCGCGATGAATCCCGAGAATTACCTGTATCTGTCGGTCCTGTTGTTCACCATCGGGGCTGCGGGAGTCCTCCTGCGACGCAACGCCATCGTGGTGTTCATGTGTATCGAATTGATGCTTAACGCCGCGAACCTGGCATTCGTGACCTTCGCGCGCATGCACGGCAATCTGGACGGCCAGATCTTCGCCTTCTTCACGATGGTGGTAGCTGCGGCCGAAGTAGTCGTCGGCTTGGCAATCATCATGATCATCTCCCGATCTCGGCGTTCTGTATCCGTCGACGACGCAGACCTGCTGAAGTACTGACATGTCAGGAGGAATCACGTCCGCCATCTGGTTGCTCCCCGCCCTGCCCCTGTGCGGCGCCGCTGTCCTGTTGCTGGCGGGTCGTCGCACGAACACGTGGGGCCACCTGTTCGCCTGCGTCATGGCACTCGCGTCGTTTGTCGTCGCAGTGGTGTCTTTCATCGCCATGCTCGGCCGCGACACCGCCGACCGCACCGTCACCGAGCACCTGTTCAGTTGGGTCCCGGTCGACAGTCTTCAGGTCGAGTTCGGACTGCAGCTTGATCAACTGTCGATGTGTTTCGTCCTGCTCATCACCGGTGTAGGTTCGCTGATCCACATCTACTCGGTCGGCTACATGGCGCACGACCCCGAGCGTCGGAAGTTCTTCGCCTACCTCAATCTCTTCCTCGCTGCGATGCTGCTCCTCGTGCTCGCCGACAACTTCCTCGGGCTCTACGTCGGCTGGGAAGGCGTCGGTTTGGCGTCGTACCTCCTGATCGGCTTCTGGCAGCACAAGCCGTCGGCGGCGACCGCTGCCAAGAAGGCTTTTGTCGTCAATCGGGTGGGCGACATCGGATTGATGATCGCGATGATGTTGATGTTCACCACGTTCGGCTCGCTCTCGTTCAGCAGCGTCTTCGCCGACGCGTCTGGTGCAAGCGAAGGTGTCCTGACGGCGATCGGCCTGATGCTCCTCCTCGCTGCATGCGCGAAGTCCGCGCAGGTGCCACTGCAGTCGTGGCTCGGCGACGCGATGGAGGGCCCCACCCCCGTCTCGGCTCTGATTCACGCGGCCACGATGGTCACGGCCGGCGTCTATCTGATCGTGCGCTCCAATCCGATCTTCGATCTCGCACCCGACGCTCAACTCGTGGTTGTCATCGTCGGTGCCGTGACGCTCCTGTTCGGTGCGATCATCGGCTGCGCGAAGGACGACATCAAGAAAGCGCTCGCCGCATCGACCATGAGTCAGATCGGATACATGGTCCTGGCGGCGGGCCTCGGACCAGCTGGATACGCCTTCGCAATCCTTCATCTGATCACCCACGGATTCTTCAAGGCAGGCCTGTTCCTCGGCGCGGGTTCGGTGATGCACGCGATGAACGACGAAACCGACATGCGGCGCTACGGCGGGCTCCGAGCGTTCATGCCACTGACTTTTGTCACGTTCGGGCTCGGATACCTTGCCATCATCGGTGTTCCGCCGTTTGCCGGGTTCTTCTCCAAGGACAAGATCATCGAGGTTGCGATCGGCGAGGGCGGCATCAAGGGTGTTGTGCTGGGCATCGTCACGCTGTTGGGTGCGGCGCTCACTGCCTTCTACATGAGCCGCGTGATGCTGATGACCTTCTTCGGGAAGGCCCGCTGGGAGAACCAGAAACCTCACGAATCTCCGGCGGTGATGACGTCTCCGATGATCATCCTGGCGGTGGGGTCCGTCGGCGCCGGGATGCTCCTGACCATCGGGTCCAGCTTGCAGAACTGGCTCGAACCGGTTGTCGGCTCACATCACGTCGAACCGCCGATACCCGCATGGTCGATCACCGCGCTGGCGCTGCTCGCGGTCGCCGCCGGCGTCGCGATTGCGTATCGCGAGTACGCCACCCGGGAGATTCCACTTGTGGCACCTACTCCGGTTTCACCGTTGACCGTTGCGGCTCGCCGCGATCTGTACGGTGACGCCTTCAACGAGACGGTGTTCATGAAGCCCGGACAACAACTCACCAAGTCGTTGGAAGTGTTCGACACCAAGGGAATAGGCGGCGTCGTGGGCAGCTTTGCGGTGGTCGTCACCGGGCTGTCCGCGCTCACGCGGAAGCTACAGACCGGGTTTGTTCGCTCGTACGCGCTGGTGATGTTTGTCGGAGCAACACTCGTGGTCGCGACAATGATGGCGGTGACACTGTGGTGATCGAAGCGGCGGTGAGCGACTCTGTGACCAATACCGGCTTCCCCGCGCTGACGGTGCTCTGGTTGCTTCCGCTCATCGGAGCGGGTGTTGTCCTCGCTCTGCCGGCACGGTCGTACCAATTTGCGAAGTATCTCGCATTGGCTGTGTCCGTGGCAGTCCTGGTGGGCGCCGCCGTTCTCGGAGTTGCGTTCGACCGCGGCGGCGAACAATTTCAATTTGTCGAAAGCCACAGCTGGATACCGGCTTTCGGCACCAGCTACACACTCGGACTCGACGGGATCGCACTCGTTCTGGTTCTTCTCACCGCAGTGCTGGTGCCATTACTACTGATCGCGGGCTGGAACGACGTCCCGGCAGACCCGGCATCACCCAAGAGAATGCCGCACACCTATTTCGCGCTGATCCTTGTTATCGAGTCCATGGTGATGATTTCGTTCAGCGCCTTGGACATTCTCTTGTTCTACATTTTCTTCGAGGCAATGCTGATACCGATGTATTTCCTCATCGGCGGGTTCGGCGGAGTGGGCAGATCTCGCGCAGCCGTGAAGTTTCTGCTCTACAACCTCCTCGGCGGCCTGGTCATGCTCGCTGCAGTCATCGGCCTGTATGTGGTCACCACGCGCGACGAGAGTCCCTTCGCCAGCGGCACTTTCGACTTCCGGGCGATCGCCTCAGCGGCAAACAGCGGTGAACTCGGTGTTGGACCCGGGGTGCTCAACGCCTTGTTCCTCGGATTTATGTTCGCGTTCGCGGTGAAAGCACCGCTCTGGCCGCTGCACAGTTGGTTGCCGGACTCCGCGGTGGAATCGACTCCGTCGACAGCAGTGTTGATGATGGCGGTCGTGGACAAGGTGGGCACGTTCGCGATGATTCGCTACTGCCTGCAACTGTTCCCGGAGTCGTCGTCGACCTTTGCACCGTGGATCATCACGCTCGCCGTTATCGGGATCGTCTACGGCGCAATACTGGCGATCGCGCAAACAGACGTCATGAGACTGATCGCCTACACGTCGATTTCGCACTTCGGCTTCATCATTCTCGGAATCTTCGCGATGACCAGCCAGAGCCAGGCGGGTTCCGCGCTGTACATGGTCAATCACGGAGTCTCCACTGCGGCTCTGTTCTTGATTGCGGGATTCCTCGTCTCGCAGCGAGGTACTCGATCGATCGCGGCGTACGGCGGCGTCCAGAAAGTTGCACCCGTACTTGCCGGCACATTCCTCGTTGCGGGGTTGGCAACGCTGTCGCTGCCGGGTCTCGCGCCGTTCGTCAGTGAGTTCCTGGTGCTGATCGGGACGTACTCGCGATACCACGTGGCCGCTATCGCGGCGACTGCCGCGCTTGTCCTGTCCGCGATCTACATACTCTGGCTCTACCAGCGCATGATGGGCGGACCTGTGAAGGAAGAGCAGGGAACGATCCGCGACCTCGCTCGACGCGAACTCGTGGGGGTCGCCCCTCTGATCGCACTCCTGTTGCTTCTCGGCATCTACCCCAAGCCTGCCTTGGACGTCATCACTCCTGCAGTGAGCCATACGGTCGTCGACGAGGCTCCGACCCCGCTCGTCGCCGACCACGAAGGAGGTGCCCACAAATGAGTTCCTTCAACGACGTGACCATCCTCGGCTCAGCCGGCACGGCGTCACCCAGTGTCGAATACAGCTTGCTCTCGCCAATGTTGATCGTGTTCGGTGTTGCGGTTGTGGGCGTACTCATCGAGGCATTTGCACCCCGGCGTTTTCGATACCCCGTGCAACTCGTCCTCGGTGTCGCAGGCTTGGCGGCCGCATTCGTGGCAGTGCTTCTGCTCGCCGGCACGCGGTCGACGGCGATGATGGGTTCTGTAGCGGTCGACGGTCCGACCCTTTTCCTGCAGGCCACGATCCTTCTCGTGTCGATCCCCGCAGTACTGCTGATCGCCGAGCGAGGCTCGGGCAACACCGCCGAGGTGATCGCGCAACACGACGCGCTCGGCGGTTTCACCCCTCAAGCGTCGAGCGTCCCCGGAAGTGTTGCGGAACAAGAAGCGGTCAAGGTCGGTATCGCCCAGACCGAGGTCTTTCCGCTCACCCTCTTCGCTGTCGGCGGCATGCTCCTCTTTCCCGCGTCCAACGATCTGCTGACGATGTTCGTTGCGCTCGAAGTGTTCTCACTGCCTCTGTATCTCCTGTGTGGTCTGGCACGCCGACGTCGCATGCTCTCCCAGGAAGCTGCGCTCAAGTACTTTCTGCTCGGGGCATTTTCGTCGGCGTTCTTCGTTTTCGGAATCGCATTGCTGTACGGCTATGCCGGGACGGTCACGCTCTCCGGTATCGCCGACGCAGCTCACAGCGGGTCGGGTACCGATGCCTTCCTGTGGCTCGGGACAGCACTCGTGGCCGTGGGATTACTGTTCAAAGTCGGTGCCGTGCCGTTCCATTCGTGGATTCCCGATGTCTATCAAGGGGCGCCGACGCCGATCACCAGTTTCATGGCTACTGCGACCAAGATCGCCGCATTCGGTGCCATCCTTCGTGTCTTCTATGTGGCTCTGCCCAACGAGTACGTGAACTGGCGTCCACTGATGTGGGCGGTCGCGGTTCTCACGATGGTTGTCGGATCGATCGTCGCTGTGACGCAAACCGATATGAAGCGGATGCTCGCGTATTCGGCCATCGCGCACACCGGATTCATTCTGACCGCTGTGGTTGCGGATTCGGATGCCGGCCTGGCCTCGGCGATGTTCTACCTTCTGGCCTACGGATTCAGCACCGTGGGCGCGTTCGCCGTCGTGAGTCTGGTTCGGGACGCAGACGGTGAGGTCGCGACGCTCTCGCGCTGGGCCGGATTGGGCCGGCGCTCACCGCTGGTCGGAGTTGTGTTTGCACTGTTCCTGTTGGCTTTCGCCGGGATCCCGTTGACCAGTGGGTTCATCGGAAAGTTCGCGGTGTTCAGCGCGGCAGCCGAGGGCGGGGCCGCACCTCTCGTGATCGTCGGCGTCCTGTGCAGCGCGATCGCCGCGTACTTCTACGTGCGAGTGATCGTGTTGATGTTCTTCACCGAATCGGCCGCAGACGCTCCGACCGTCGTGGTACCGAGTGCACTGACCAGCAGTGTGATCGGCCTCGGCGCCGGTGTCACGCTCATCCTCGGCATACTCCCCCAGCCGGCGCTCGACCTCGCCGAGCGTGCAGCGGACTTCCTACACTGAGCCGATGCGTGAATCTGACCTCGACCCCGGGCTGCCGAGCATCATCCGGGCCCCATGGTTCGTCGTGTTTTCAGCGGTAGCGATTGTCCATCTGATCCTCAATGCCGCTGATGCTGCGCCCTGGGACGGGATCACCAAGGTCATGCTCGCTCCGATTCTGGCTGCCTGGGTTGTCGCCCGACGCGGACCTCGAATTGTTGCTGCTGCGCTGATTGCCTGTGCTTTCGGAGATTTGTTCCTGATCTGGGAGACCACGTTTGTCATCGGGATGGCAGCCTTCGCGATCGGTCACCTCTGCTTCATCCGATTCTTTCTCTCACACGGCGCGCTTCGGGAGATACGAAGGCGGCCATGGTTTCTGTGCGCTTACACCGTCGCTGGGATCGCTCTTGTGTCGTACACCTGGACCGGTCTCGAACCTGAACTTCGAATTGCCGTCCCCGTGTACGCCGCAATCCTGGTGGGAACCGCATCAACCGCACTGACGTACAACTCGATCACCGGTATCGGCGGCGCGCTGTTCCTCACCTCTGACGCCCTCATCCTGCTCGGCCAGGCGAACAAGTGGCAGCCCGCCGCTGCGGGCATCTGGATCATGACGCTGTACATCCTCGCTCTGTTGCTTCTGACAGTGGGAGTTCTCGGCCGGAGTAACACGCCAAACCGTCCATTAGCTCAGAGGCTGTAAGGATCAGCAACCAGCCGGACATCTCTTCATATAACCCCGAAATCCGAGGAACGACCGCCGCCGAGCGGCGAAGAGCGGTTCACCGCCCTGTGGGACGCCTACGCCGGTCGGGTGTTCGCGTATACCTGTCGCCACGTTGATCATCACAGCGCGCAGGAGGTTGTCTCCGAGACGTTCCTCGTTGCCTGGCGACGCTTGGACGAAGTGCCCGAGCAGGCACTGCCATGGCTGTTGGTGGTGGCTCGAAACACCGTGAACAATAACCGTCGCAGCGTTCGGCGCCTTGACGCGCTCACCGAGAAGATGGGACGCATCGAGCAGATTGCGGCATCGACGCCGGGCGCCGACGTCACTGTCACCGAACGCACGGAACTGCTCGAAGCACTGGCAACACTCACCGTCACCGAACGTGAAGCCCTGTTCCTAACTGACTGGGACGGGTTGACCGCCACCGAAGCCGCGCGGGTCGCTGGGTGTTCGGTTCCGGCCATGCATGTTCGTCTCTTTCGCGCTCGGCGTCGATTGCGCGCCGGGTTGACTTCAGAATCCGTCACCGTAATCCCGATGAACACCGCCCGACCTTGCGCTGCCGCCGAACACGGGAGTACCCCATGAGCAAAGATCTGCTGACCACGCTCGAGAAGCTGCGGCCGAGCGATACGGTTTCCGCCGAACTCTGGCCCGAGAACGTCCAAGATGCCGTACGCACCCGAATCATGGCTACCGAAAACAACATTGGGGCAACCAAGGCTCCACGCCGTCGCGTCGGTGCCATCGTTCTCGTCGCGGCGATCTGCGCAGCAGTGGTGGTGGGCTGCGCCGCTGCCACGGGGATGATGCCGAAAGCGTTCACCGACATGTACTCGGGTTGGCAGACGATGCCGGGAACCAACGGCGGAATAGATCCGTCCACCGCCGAGCGGGTCGGGTCCATTCCCGGACCTGACGGAACCTTGTTCAGCGTCTTTGTCGCCCACGGCGCCAATGGCTGGAGGTGCGTCGCCCCGGTTTTCGAGGCGTCAGCCGACATCGACAAGGTTGGTCCGTCGAAATTCATCGGCCTCGGACACGGCTGCAGATCAATTGACTTGTACGGCGCAGATTCATTCGGGGGCGGCGCCGGGTACGAGGCCGGTCCGCACGCGGCGACCTACGACGCAGGGGCGGGAGGTGCTGTCCGAGCCGAACTTCACACCGCAGACGGCCAGATCTATCCGACAATTCTTGCCGAAGACCGCTTCTACGGATGGATTCCCCTGTCGCTCACGTCCCCTCGTCCAACCCTCGTCGGATATGCCGCAGACGGGACGGTCGTCGGCACCCGGTGAGCTGTCGGTACCCTCGAAAGATGACTGCACACGCCCCGAACGAGCGCATCCCCAGCCAGTGGGAAGAGATCACTGCAGCCGACTCGACGCATTCCACACGATATGTCGAGCGTTTCCGTTCAATGAGAGCGGACGGCAAGGACATTGTCGGGGAAGCACGTTTGATCGACGCGATGCTCGGACGCGGTGGCCGGGTTCTCGATGCAGGGTGCGGGCCTGGCCGACTCGGCGGTTATCTGCACGACGTCGGGCATGTGGTTGTCGGAGTCGATGTCGACCCGGTTCTCATCGCTGCCGCAGAAGAAGACCACCCCGGACCGACGTGGCTTGTCGGCGATCTCGCCGAACTCGATCTGCCGGCCCGCGGTGTCGAGGCAGATTTCGACGTCATCGTGTCGGCAGGCAACGTGGTGGCGTTTCTCGCGCCGTCCACCAGGCAAGCAGTATTGTCAGGATTTGCTCGTCATCTCGCTCCGAGCGGCCGAGTGGTCATCGGATTCGGTGCCGGCCGTGGCTACGAGTTCCCCGAGTTTCTCGCCGACGCGACCGCGAGTGGCCTCGAGGCTGATCTGCTGCTCTCCACGTGGGATCTTCGCCCGTTCAAGGAGGATTCCGAATTCCTGGTCGCGGTGTTCTCCCGCGCCTGACCCGGCACTTCCCCCGCAGTCCCTGCGATCCGTCACACGGCGATCAACTCACCCTGATCACAATGGTGGCGACTGTTGTTCACTACGAACATAATTGGATCAATGCGGGTGTGGCCGAGCGGCAAGGCAGCGGTCTGCAAAACCGTCCACGCAGGTTCGACTCCTGCCATCCGCTCCCCTTGCGAACCAGCGACTCATGTCGCAACCCCCACCTAGGAATGACATTCGGTGCACGCAGCCTGCATCGCTCCGCTCCGTCTCCGCGCACATGGCTCCGGACAGTTACCCTCGATCGATGCACCCTCTCCCCGAGACAGGACAGTTACCTCCCGGACCGATGGCTTTGCAAGTGGAACACCTCTGCATGGCGTTCGGTGCGAAAGTTGCTGTGAACGACCTTTCTCTTGCGGTGCCCTCAGGTTCGTTGTTCGGTCTGGTTGGCCCGAATGGTGCGGGAAAAACGACCACATTGTCGATGGCTGTCGGATTGCTTCGCCCGCACTACGGTCGCAGCCTGGTGTACGGCTACGACGTGTGGAACGACCCTGTGGCAGCGAAGAGTCTGCTCGGCGTTCTACCCGACGGTTTGGCGCTACCCGCGCAGTTCACCGGTCATGAACTACTCACCTATTTCGGGCGACTGCGCTGTATGCCAGAGGACGTCATCGCGTCACGACGCGACGAACTGTTGGCCGCGCTCGATCTCGCCGATGCAGGTGGAACGGTCATCGCCGATTATTCAGCGGGCATGACGAAGAAAATCGGGTTGGCCTCGGCCTTGTTGCACGGCCCTCGCTTACTGGTACTGGATGAGCCGTTCGAAGCTGTCGACCCCATTTCTTCGGCCGGAATTCGGAGCATTCTGCTCTCGTTCGTCCACTCAGGTGGCTCGGTCATTCTTTCCAGTCACGTGATGGCCCTTGTCGAACAACTGTGTACTCACATCGGAGTCATCGCAGACGGTCGCGTCGTGGCTTCAGGAACGGTCGACGAGGTGCGCGCAGGCAACACTCTCGACGAGGCATTCGTTCGCCTGGTCGGTATCCGCAGTCCCAGTCCCGACGGACTGTCATGGATGCGCGCATGACCACCACCAGCTTTTCACCGACACACTGGAACCCGTCGGTCTCTGTGTGGCGCACTGTTCTCCGCATGCGCATGACCCTCTACAAACGTCAGTTCACCGGTGGAAGAGCTGTCATCAAGGTCATTGCAGCGTTGTTCGGGGTTCTGGGGGCAGCGCTACTGTGCCTACGAGCTTCGGGAACAAACGGCGTTTCTCCCGATCTCGTCAGCGGCACAACCAGTCTCGCACTTTCGGCTATCGGCGTGACGTGGATCTTGATGCCGATCATGTCTGGTCTGTCAGATGACAATCTTCACCCCAGACATTTCCAACTACTCCCCCTGGAACCCGTCCGACTCGCCAGAGCACTGTTCTCGACGTCGCTGGTCGGTATGACCGTGCCGATTACCGCGTTGGCTGCCGCAGCGATTCCAATTTATGCCGCTACACACCACCCTGCCGCACTGCCATTGGCCATTATCGCTTGGCCCGCAACGGTCCTGCTCATTGTCGGCACCTCACGGGTCGCGATGCTGGCGATGCCGCAGCTCCTGCGGAGTCGTCGCAGCCGCGAACTGGGACTGTTGGCATTCGGCACGTTCTTCGGCGGACTGTATCTGCTGCAATTTCCGCTGCAGAGTCGCCTCGGCACGGTCGTGGACGGCGACGTCACGTGGCCGCTCACGATCGCGCATTCGATCCCGTTCGCGTGGGGAATCACCAGTGTCGACGCAGCAGCAGGAGGCGCCTGGCTCCTCGCCGCCGGAGCAGTCCTCGCCCTGGTGCTGGTCGATCTCGCACTGCTGTGGTCATGGCAACGCCTGGTCGTTCGCTACTTCAACGGGAAGGTCGCAGAATCAGCGGGCGCCACTTCCGTGCAATTGAAGAACCAGGGCCGCGACATTCGAACCGGTTGGCGCGCATCCCGACTGGGCACCGTCATCTCTCGCGAGCTTTCGCTCTGGCACGGAGACATGCGCCGACGAACACAACTGCTCTCCGTTGCCATCATGACCTTGGTCTCCGGCTTCGGACCGCTGATCTCGTCATCGATCCCCTTCTCCGCCGCATGGGGTGCCTGGTTCCTGATCTACCTGGCAATGGCAGCCGGATCGAATCTGTACGGATTCGACGGCGCATCGATCTGGCATCTGGTGATGATCCCCGAAGCCGCTGCCGCTGACGTCCGGGGCCGACAAATCGCGTGGGCGATCGTGATGACACCCTTCGTGGTCGTCGCAACAGCTGCTGTACGGATCTTCGGGGACCTCGGGACCGACCGACTGGCCGTGCCGCTCGCCGTCGGCATTTCGATGATGGGAGTCGGTGCAGGACTGGCAGTAGCGATCTCCGCCAAAGCCCCCTACCCGGTCCCGGAGATGAAGAAGACGTTCTCCCTCAACACCCGCGGATCCTTCAACGGCTCGTCCTTCGGACTGATCATCCTCGCCATCGTCATCTTCGCCGCGACAACGGCGCCCGGCGTGCTACTAGGGGCGCTGCTACCGAACCCGGTGAACTATTCCGCCATCCCTGTCGCTGTTGCGATTGGTGCACTTGGTGCTTGGATCGGGGGCCGCGTCGCGATCACCCGTATGCAACGCGAGCCGGATCGGATTCTGTTCGCGGTTACCACCGCATGATCGTTGCCCAGATAGTCCGAGAATTTCTGGGCGTCAGCGCAGTAGCCGCAACTTGCACCAAAAAACTCAGTCTGGGCAATCGGATTATCAGGGATCCAGGTAGCGCAGCTCAACGGGTTCGGTCCTCGCATATCGCCGCCGGGCTTTCGTGACATAGCTTCCGCTCGAGCCGAACCATTGCCCTGGAAACATCGCACCACCAAGATGTTTGGCATGCCCCCGGAGCACCACGGTTCCGTACGTGTCGCCGAACGTCCCGGCCGATGCGGGAACTGCGCGCACCCCGCCCCTTCGCTGGAGCGTGGGTGGATCGAGCGCTGCCTCAGGTTCGCACCGCAGCCCGCTCGGTGTGCAGAAATCCTGGTGATGGACCACTACACCGGAGCGATGGAATTCTGCCGGTGCCGACATCCGTTCCACGGGTCCTGATCGCGCCGGATCCTCGAGATCCGCTGTCGAGCCGAGTCCCTCGGCGCCCCGGCTCGACAGCGAAATCACACCTGAATCAGCTCAGCGAGCTCAGCAGCGGCTCGAGAAGCTTGTAGAGCTCGAAGATTCCGATGATCGTTGAAATAGAACCCATGATGATCCTCCGTGATTCGTGAACTTTCCGTGACGTCGCGTCACAGGCAGAAAGCTAACAAACCCGGCATTCAAACGGGGACCTTGAATGTGTCCGGCAGATGAACTCCCTGCTCGGAGAAGCATTTTGGTGACCAGCGTCATGCTCATCGAGAAATGAGCCCCATCGTCACATCACCTGACACCGACCGACGGTAGCAGCAAAAGTCTGCCCGTTGCGATCTGGCGATACATGGCACCATTTCCAACCCGTCCGACTCTTGCGTTGTGCGCTGAATCCGATTACATTTCTCCACAATAACGGTACGCGTAACGAAATAGCGGGACGGTCTACTTCACAGCCCGATTATCCAGTGCCACAACCCTTCCGGGATCTTGGAGGGGTGGCGTTTCGTCGCGTCCATAAGCTCCTCACTCCCCGATCGAAAGAGAGCACGATGACCACAGAGAGCGTCTCCGGCAATCAGCCGCGACCGGTAGCAACTATCGCAAGCCTGACCCTGCTGATCGCTGCCGTGGCCGCGCTCGAAAGCATCATCGTCCCCGCACTCCCCCTGATACAGAGAGACTTCGGAGTGACGGCCGACGTCGGAGCGCTCGCATCCGTCGCTCTGACGTTGAGCACTGTCCTCGTCACGCCGATGGCCGGGCGAATAGCCGACGTGTACGGCGCCCGCCCCACCTTGCTCGCGATCACGACAATCGTTGTCCTGGGCGGCAGCGTGTCCGCTCTCGCAACGATCTTCCCGCTGTTCGTCCTCGGCCAATTTCTCCAGGGATTCGGGCTCGGGTTGCTTCCCGTGAGCTTCGTGGTCCTACGACGCACTTTATCCTCGGACCGACTGAAGACGGCCACGGGTTTGCTCGGGGCTGTTGTAGTGGCCGGCGGCGCTCTGGGAGTCGTATTGTCCGGGCCCGTCGCGGAAAACGTCTCACGCACCGCGATGTATGCAGTTCCGACCGCGTTCGTTTTGCTCGGCGCAATTGCTTTTGCCGTGAGCACACCACGAGATCACATGTCGAACGTCGGCGGCCGACTCGATTGGCCGGGAGCGGGCGGATTGGCTCTTGGATTGTTGACGCTGACGGCGTGGCTGGCGAGCGCATCGAGCAACGGGTGGGGCGCACCGACGTCGATGCTGCTGCTTCTCGCTTCCGCTGCCGTGTTCGCGATCTGGGCCAGGTATCAGAGCCGGACAACCGAGCCGATGGTCGACCTGACGATGATGCGGCATCGTTCGATGTGGAGCGCCGTGGTCGTCGGCGTGGTTTTCGGGTTCACCTACGGCGCTGTTGTCTATCTACTTCCGCAACAACTCGCCGTGCCGGCAGAGAGCGGATTCGGCCGCGGTGCGTCGACCAGCGCCATCGGCTTCCTGCTGTGCGTCGGCTACGGCGCAGCGGTCATCGCGTCGGTGATCTCCGGAAAGCTCGCACAACGGGTCGGCACGAAAGCCATTGCGGTAGCGGGAGTTGCCTTCCTCGGCCTGAGCGGCGCCGTCGGCGTCTTTGCAACAACGATGTGGCAGATCGTTGTGGTGCTGATCCTTGCGGGTACCGGCGTTGCCGCCGCGTCGACGGCAGTGTTCGTCATCTCCGCCGACAGCGCACCGGCAGACCGCGTAGGTGTCACGACGGCAATAGTCACGATCGCCAGATCGCTGGGTTCTGCTGTGGGAACCCAAATTGCCGCCGGGATCATCGCGAGCGCGACTTCATCCGGCGGCCTTCCCCAGCACTCGGCATTCGCCACAGCTTTCGGAGTGGCGGCAATCGTTGCGATTGTCGGACTCGTTGTCGCGGTG
>NZ_LVCT01000265.1:0-28892 GCF_001647205.1 Rhodococcus sp. EPR-134 | reverse complement strand
GGTCGCCCGAACTCAGGCCGAGTTCGTCGCGCACGAATCTGCGAATGGGCTTGAGACTGGTGGCCTCACCGGAGATCCAGGCGTAGACACGCTCACCTTCGGGCACGGTGACCGTCCGTACTGCCTGCTCGAGCAGATCCGAGTGACCGGCTGGGACGTCACCGCGGTGCAGCCATCGCACCTCGACGCCTTCCGGAACAGTGAGTTCGATTTCCTGTGAAGGGTCGGTGATCTCGACGAACACCCACCCGGCGGCAGCAGCGGGCATCATCTCGAGCCAACGAGCAATGGCAGGAAGGGCGGTGATGTCACCGGCCAGCAGATAGCGGTCGTACGTCCACGGAACCACGACGCCACCGGGCGGACCTGCCACGTGCACCCGAGTGCCGACGGTCGCCGCCTGAGCCCAATCAGAGGCGTACCCACCATCGTGGAGCGCGAAGTCGAGGTCCAGCTCCCCCGCCTCGGCGTCGTATCGACGGACGGTGTACTCACGCGAGATCGGCAATGGACGAGGCCACTTCAGGCTGAATCCGTCGCGTTCGGGTAGACGTAAAGTTCCGTCTGCATCCGGGTAGACCAGGCGAACATGCTCGTCGGGAGCGTGCGATTCGAAGCCCGCCAACTCCGGTCCACCCAAGGTCAGACGCAACAGTCCGGTCCCGACCAATTCGCTGCGAACAACTTCGAGTTCGCGAATGCCGATGGGGTACGGCACTTTTGCGCCGGTGGTTCCCGCCAGAACTTCGGCGATGGTCGCGAGGTGGTCTCCTCGGTTCATGAACTACCTTCCTTTTCCGGCGGAGCATTCCCCACCGGCACAGTGTTTTCGGAGAGATCGACTTCGTTGATCTCCGAAGTTACCCGGCGCACCGAACCCAATGCTGCCAGGAGAACCAGGCCCAGTGTCACACCGGCGAGCCCCAAGACCAGTAGCGCGGCGCCAGGCTCGAGCCACTGCCCGAGGAACCCGGCTGCCATCGAACCGATCGCCGTACCCGTGACGGCTTGCACCATCCACAGACTGGACACGCGTCCGCGCAATTCGTCCGGCGTGTTCTGTTGAAGGACTGCAAATCTCAGAATGTCGTTGAGTGCGCGGCCGAGGCCGAATCCGGCCAGGCCCAGGAACGCGACAATCGCTGCTCCCGACGCACCCAGTACCACCAGGCCGAGAGGCATCAGCGCAACAGAGATCAACATCGCGGCGCCGTTGCGGTGGACTCGTCCGGTCCAACCGCTGGTGAGGGAACCGACCACAGCGCCGACAGCGGGGGCGCCGTAGAGCAGACCGAGCATGGTGGGTCCGCCGCCGAGAACCTGGTCGACGAAGGCAGGCAGCAACACCATCGGCCCGCTGACGAACATGACCAACAGACCGCTGATCAGGATGCCGCGAATGACTGTGTGCGTGCCGGCGAATTTCACGCCGGTCACCAGCGCGCGCATCGGGCTTTCGTGATTCGTGCCCGGTGCAGGGGAAGGGCCGATGGCTTGGAACAACGTGACAGTTGCTGCGGTGGCCACCGCAGAAACAAAGTATGTCGCGGGAATGCCGCCGGAGGCGATGATCACGCCGGCGATTGCCGGCGAGATCATCGTCCCGATGTCGGTGGTCAGCGCTACCAAAGCGCCGGCCGCAGCCATCTTGTTGCGCGGCAACAACGTCGGCATCAAAGCCATCAAGGCCGAGCTGCTGACACCGCCGGCCAAGCCGTCGACAGCTGCCGCGACGTAGATGACCCACATCGACGGGTGTGGTAAGAGCGCATTGCACCCGAGAATGACAAAGCCGAGACCCGCAGCACTGCGGGCCAACTGGATGGTGCGTCGCCGATCGTAACGGTCAGCGAGCACGCCGCCGAACAGGCTGCCGAAGAACATGGCGATGGCCATCGCCGTGGACACTCCGGCAACCTGCAAGGTCGAGCCGGTGAGCTGGTACGTCTGCGCGGGGACGGCTACGACGAGCAGTCCGATCCCGAGCAGCGAGATCAATCGCGCGGAAAAGGCGTACCTGAAGGGACGGCTGGTCCGCAAGGGTGAAACATCGATCACCAGCCCAGCGAATCGAGTCATGCGAAGGTCTGGCCGATCAGGTCGAGGGTAGCCATTGCGCCGTCGTAGTCAGGACGGTAGCTGCTGGCGGGGAGCTCGAACGTCGTGCCTGCCTTGAAGGACGGCAACTGCGAGTAAAGCGGATCGGTGGCAAGTTCGGCCATCGGGCGACCGGACACCGGAATCACAAAGGCGACAGGAGCATCGGCGACCTGCGAGAGCAGTTCCGGGCTGACCTCGAACGAGTCACCCGAGCCGAAGAGCTGCGGGTTGCCGGCCTTGGCCATGACGTCGTCGGCCTTGAAACCGAGCTCGGCGAGCATCGCGGGCAGCGCGGCCGTCGGCGGAACGAGGTACGGCTTGTTGCTCGAGACCGAGAGGAAGTAGACGACGTTGCCCTCGGGAACCTTGATCTTGCCCTTGACCTCTTTGACCTTGTCCTCGTATGCGCTCATCAGCGCCGGAACCTGGTCGGAACGGCCCGCCGCGTCGGCGACGATTTCGAGCTGCTTGTCCCACGCGGCGACCGTCTTGGGGACCAAGACGGTGGGTGCGATAGCAGTGAGCTGATCGTAGAGTTCCTCGGACTGAACGGAGGTGATTCCCTGGCCACCGCCGATGATCAGGTCGGGCTCAGCCGCCGCGACGGCTTCGATGTTGAGCTGCTCGCCGGCCGGCAATTCCTTGGTGCCCTGCGCCTTTGCGGCGTCCGCCCAAGCCGGCGGGAATCCACCGTCGAGGTTCGTGACACCGAGGACGCGGGTATCGGTGGCAACCACCGGTGCGTCCAGGGCGTACAGGTATCCGGCGAGACCGCCGCTCAGAACCACGATGCGCTCCGCCGACGCGGGCACGGTGACCGAGCCCTTCTCGGTTTCGATCACGCGGGTCGTGGGCTCTGCAGCCTTGGTCGGTTCGTCGTTCGAATCGCTACTGCAACCGATCATCGCCACGAGTGCGACGATCAGCAACCCTGCGATGGCGACGAATCGTCGCCAACTCCGTATCGCGAGGGACGGTGTGGACTTCATCATTGAGCTCCCATTGTGTTTCAACTGTGTGGTTTTCGAACTATGTGGCCGTGCGTTTCGACAAATGGCTGTCGAGCAGCGGGGCAATCGCCGCCCACCCGGCTGGGGTCACCAATCCGGCGTGGTCGTACGGCAGATGGTGTACTGCCATGTCCCGGTCCCCGCGGACTCTGCGCCAGCGATCGGCCAGCAGCTGTCCGGACGCCTCGGCGTCGGCGGTGATCAGAGTAACCGGTCCGTCGTAGGTTGTGTCGGTCGAGCTGGCCACGAGCAAACGAGTGGCATCAAAACCCGCCCGAACAGCGTCGACCAGTCCCGGTGCCTGAGTGAGGATCTCGGGTGGCAGGGCGGCGGCCAGATCGCGGTCGTCGGAATCGTCGCGACCGTGATCGTCACGATCTCCCAGTGGATGAGTATCGATCAGACCGGCGAACTCCACCGTCTCGCCGATATCGACCAGCTGAGCCGCCATCGCGGCAACGACGTTGCCACCGAACGAGTAGCCGAGCAGGTGGTACGGCCCGCTCGGTTGCACGCCGCGAATCGTGTCGACGTACATCGCTGCCAGTTGGTCCACGTTCGTCGGTTCGAGTGGCTCACCGGCAACTGTGGGCAGTTGCAGGCCGAACAGTGGACGGTCGGCCTCGAGAACACCGGTCAAAGGCGCAAAGGGCCAAGCGAATCCACCGGCCGGATGCACGCAGAACAGTGGTTCTCCGCTGCCTTCGGCTCGCAGTGTCAGGAGGCGATCGCGACTCAGATCGATTTCGGACGACGACTCGTCAAGGTGTACTGCAAGTTCTGCAACTGTCGGACGGGCCATCAGCGTTCCCACACCGACGCTCACCGACAGGTCGTGCTCCATCTCCCCCACCAGTCGCATAGCTCGAAGCGAGTCGCCGCCGAGATCGAAGAAACTCTCTTCGGGATCGACTGCCTCGACGCCGAGTACCCGCGCAAAGACCTGGCACAGTTGCCTTTCCATCTCGGTTCGCGGTGCTCGGGCCGCTGCTCGGGCGGGGGGTGCCGGCAACGCACCGCGGTCCAGTTTTCCGTTGGGCGTCAACGGGATCGAATCCACGACGACGATGTCCGACGGAACCAGGTGTGCCGGTACGCGTTCCCGCAACGCAGCTCGCAGATCGACTGGATCAGCGCCGGGTTCTTCGATGACGTAGCCGACCAGTCGCGGCGGCGCACCGCCTTCGCTACGGACTGACGCTGCCGCTCGCAACACTCCCGGCAACGACGCCAGCGCGGATTCGACTTCACCCAATTCGATCCGAATGCCTCGGATCTTGACCTGATGGTCTGCGCGACCCAGATATTCGAGTTCACCGTCGCGGCGACGCAGTACAACGTCACCCGTGCGGTACATGCGCTTGCCGACGGAGTAGGGATCAGCAACGAACACAGCGGAGGTCAACGCGGTCCGGTGAAGGTAACCCATCGCCGTTCCGTCTCCGGACATGTACAGCTCGCCCGCCGCTCCGATCGGTACCTCCCGCAGACCCGAATCGAGTACCCGCGCAGATGCGTTCAGAATCGGACGACCCAAGCAGGGTGTCTCGCTCCCCTGAACCGGGGATCCCATCGCATTGATCGTGAACTCCGTCGGCCCGTAAAGGTCGTACCCGTCGACACCGTCCTGATCGCGCAATCGCGACCACAACTCGGCAGGTACAGCTTCTCCGCCGAGCATCACCAACACCGGCGTCCGCTCACCGTCGAGGAGACCGGCGGCCATCAGTTCCCGTGCATACGAGGGGGTTACATTCACGACGTCGATACCGACTTCGCGGTAATGCTTCACCAGAGACGCGGGGTCCAGTCGCGCCTGCTCGTCGATCACGTGAACTTCGTGCCCCGCGAGCAACCAGAACAGTTCCTCCCACGACATGTCGAACGAGAACGAGACTGTATGCGCGATGCGCAGACGTCGGCCACCCACACTGTTTTCGGTCGGAGTGAATATCTCGGCCTTGTGATTGTGATACATCGTCGTCAACCCGCGGTGACCCACCACGACGCCCTTGGGTTTTCCGGTACTGCCCGAGGTGTAGATGACGTAGGCAGGCTGGTCCGGTGAGGTCGGCCCGCAGACCGCAGCCTCGTCGACAGCTGGTGCCGAAGACTGCCCGTCGAGTACTCCGGCCACGTCCGGGTCGTCGAGGACCAGACATGGCTGTCCATCGGGAACAACGAGGTCACGCGTCTGAGTCGTGGTGACTACCAGCGCCGCATCGCTGTCGAGGATGAGTTCGCGCAGGCGTGCCGGCGGGTGAGCCAGATCTAAGGGAAGGTAGGCCGCTCCGGTTCTCATGACGGCGAAGATTGCGACGACGTGATCGGCAGTACGCGGAAGCGCGAGCGCGACAACACGGGTCGGTCCCCCGCCTGGTACCGACTGCCCCAGCGCCGACGCGAGTATCCGTGCCAGTCTGTCCACCCGAGAGTTCATCTCGGCTGCGCTCAGTGCGACGTCTCCGAAGACCAGCGCCGTCTCGTCCGGAGTTGCCGCTGCCCTTTCGCGCAGTAGTGCGTCCACGCTACCGCCGGCCTGGTCCGGCCGTGGCATCACGACGTGCTCCGAAGCGAATTCCGCGGGGGTGCGCGAAAGCGGAACCGCCGTGTCCGCCACCGTGGCGGTATCGGAATTCGCCATCACTTCGAGAATCGTGATGGTGCGGGACAGGATGTCGTGAGCGACGTCGTGCGGAATCAGGTCAGGACGGTTTTCGAGTGTGAGCGCCATCGGCGCATCCCCGACACCCGGATCCACGTCGAGCGTGAGCGCATAGTGCGTGCCGTCCACCGCATCGAACCCGACGATTCCACTGCGACCGAACGTGTCTCGCCGCGCCTGTTCGTCGCGAGGGGTGTTGCGGAAAACGTAGAGCGTGTCGAAGAGCGTGGCGAACCCTGCACTTCGCTGCACGTCGCCGAGCCCGAGATGGTGATGCCCCAGCAGCGAACCTTGTTCACGGAACAGGCGTCCGAGCAACGCCGAGATCTCCTCGCCTGGCCGGACCCGGACACGCACGGGAATGGTGTTGAGCGCCAAGCCCACCATGCGGTCGGCGCCCTCGACCTCGGGTGAACGTCCCGAAACCGTCGATCCGAAGACCACGTCGTCACGCCCCGTCACGGCGCGCAATGCCAGGCCCCACGCCGCAGAGACGACGGTGGACAGCGTCACTCCGCTACGTCTGGCCAGCTCGCGTACGTGCTCGGTGATGCTCTGTTCGAGCTGAACCCGGGTGAACACCGGCAACGGAGCGCGCCCGCCTGATCCCGTACCACCCACGAGTGTGGGTTGCTCGAGATCCGCGAGGTAGTCCTTCCAGGACGAGATGGCGTCCGTGCGATCCGCTTCGGCGATCCATCGCAGGTGATCACGGAAGTCCGCAGGCTTGTCGAGCGCGCCGTCGAGTCCAACCGGGTCCGTGCCGTGTGTGCGAGCAAACTCGTAGAGCGCAAACAACTCCGCGTACATCAAGGTCTGCGACCAACCGTCGGTCAGCAGGTGGTGCTGAGTGAAGACGAGGTGCGCTCCCCCACCTGGCAACCAGACCAACACCATTCGAATGAGTGGCGGCGCACTCAAGTCGAACAGCCTGCCGAATTCAGCCTCGTCGACGGCGCGGACCTCGATATCCAAGTCCTCGGGTGCGACTACGCTCAGATCGATTTCGCGGAAAGGCATTTCGGCTGCCCTGGGCACGAACTGCACCGGAGCGTCGAAACCGGCGTGTGTGAAGCCGGCCCGCAGGTTCGGATAGCGCCGCAAGAGCGCATCCCCTGCTGCTCGGATTGAGCGAACGTCGACGGCGGCATCGGCGGAGAACTCGAATCGCGGCTGCATGTGATAGACATCCGTGCCGCCGGCGCCGTCGAGAACCGACTGGAAGTACATGCCTTCCTGCAAGGGACCAAGTGGCAGCACGTCCTGCCAGCCCGGGCTCAGCGACTCGAGCCGCGCCCGACGATCCGCATCGACGGCCACGAGCGGACTCTGCACGCGATCCGGCGCGGTGTCGGGCAATGCCTTCCGGTCCACCTTCCCGTTGAGGGTGAGTGGTAGTGCCTCGAGCACCGTGATGGTCTGCGGCACCATGTGTTCGGGTAGGAGCTGCGCAATCTCCTTGCGCACCAGTACCGAATCGAGTGTGGTTGCACCTTCGGGAACCACATACCCGTGCAAACTTCCGGTACCCGCCGCATCGACGCGAACGGTGGCTGCCGCGCGGAACACACCTGCCACCGATCCGAGCGCGCCTTCGACTTCGCCGAGCTCGATGCGGAAACCGCGAACCTTCACCTGATCGTCCGCACGACGAAGGAAGTGCAAAACCCCTCGCCGGCGTCGGACCAGATCGCCGGTGCGGTAGAGGCGTGCCCCCGGCAGAGAAGGATCGGCGACGAACCGAGCGACGGTCAGATCGGGGCGGTTCAGGTATCCGCGTACCACCTGCGCACCGCCCAGATACAGCTCGCCCGCAACGCCTTCCGGAACCTCACGCAGGTCGTCGTCGAGGATTCGCACGTGCACATCGGTCCAGGGCTGACCGATCGTGACTCGGTCGCCGGTCGTGATCACCGAAGATGTCGCCCACACCGTGGCCTCGGTGGGTCCATAGACATTCCGGACCGAAGCAGCGTTGGCCACCAGATCGTCAGCCAGATCCTGCGGGAGGGCTTCCCCTCCCACCAGGGCTCGCACCATGGCGAGTCCGACTGCGTTCTCGTGTTCGGTGACCACTCGCCACAGCGCCGGCGTTGCCTGCATCACTGTCGCATCGCTTGCGATGATCAACGCCGACAACGCATCCGGGTCGCGAACCGTCCTGCGGTCTGCGATCACGACAGTCGCGCCCGCCGCGAGCGGGCACAGCAACTCGAGTGCCGCGATATCGAACGACACCGTTGTCACCGCGACGATGCGATCGCCCGGCCTGATCCAGCAATCCTCGAGTACCGTGTCCGCGAAGGCTGCGAGGTTGCCCGTCGAGACCATCACGCCCTTGGGTCGACCCGTCGAACCGGAGGTGTGGATCATGTAGGCGAGGTGATCACCCGCCGCGGGCGGCGGAGGAAGCACGACACCCGAGTTGGTGAACTCACCGTCCACGAAGACACTCGTGGCGACCGTCAACGGAAGTTGCCCGGCGCTGTCGATACTGGTCAGGACACACACCGGAGCCGCGTCCTCGATCATGAACTCGAGCCGCTCAGTCGGGTAATCGACGTCGAGTGGCAGGTACGCAGCGCCGATGCGCAGTACCGCGAGCAGTCCGGCCACCAGATCCGCATTTCGATCCAGCGCGACGGCGACTACCTTCTCGGGTCCGGCGCCGACCGCGAGAAGTTCGCGGGCCAGCTCGTCGACGCGCGCCGACAGTTCCCCGTAGGTAATTCCGACCTCGCCGGAGATCACCGCGATGTCGTCGGGGTGGCGGCTGACGTGTCGAGCGAACAACTGCGAGATCCCCGACGGCGGCGTCGCGCGTCGGCCCGGGTCGCGATCCGGCTTGTTTTCCGCCAGTCGCAGATCCGCGACGACAGTGCTGATTTCGTGACCGAGGACCGCGATCACACCGTCGAGCAATGCGTCCGCAGTCGCGGCGTCGAACAGCCCGGCATCAACCGTCAATCGAAGTTCTGTTGCGGTTCGGACGAATTCGAGGTCGGCGCTCTTTCCGGGCGAGTGACCGACACGGGCAGCGAACAGGCTGCTCGTCGGACGCCCGAGTAGATCGGCGATTCGGTCGAGGCTGACATCGGAATGCGCAAGTGCCTCGGAGACAGCGTTTTCGACTCGCCGAACGACATCGGCAATTCTAGGCCGACCGGACAGGTCGACCCGAATCAGGGTGTCAGTCCCTTCCGAGACCAGTCCGACCGCAAGGTCCCGACCACCGCCGAAGCTGTTCAGCGTCGCCGCCACGGCGGCCAACAGCACCGCGTCGAATCCTGGTTCGTCACCGAACCGGGCATCGCGTAGCTGACGAAGGTAGGTGTGCGGGCGGTACTCTTCGCCGCGCGGGCGGTCATACGGAAGGTCCGTTTCGAGGGGCAGGTCCGCGAGCGTGCGAACCCAGTAACGCTCGTGATCAGGATTTCCCGCCACCGCCGGGGCGCGGAACGTCGCCACGGTCACGACGGGTCGATCGACGCCAACGAACGAATCCGGCGAGAACTTCGTCCGATCGACGCGTGCGGCCACGGCAAGACCGAGGGGGGTCGGGGTGTCGAAGACATCCGAGACGACGACGCGAATTCCCAGCTTGCGCAGGCTTCCCACCAACCGCATCGCAGTGAGCGAGTGACCGCCGAGAGTGAAGAAATTGTCACCCGGATCGACGTCGGGAATCTCCAACACCGTTTCGACACAGGCGCACACTGCATCAACGACCGCGGGATCGACATCGATCGCAGGATCGAGCGCGGCCACCTTTTTCGTGACAGCGACATTTTTCGCGGCAGACACCGCATCGGCAACGGACGCTGCCTGTCGGACTACCGTGAGCACCGCGGATGCGGGAGCTGTCGGCTCGGTCAGCAACCCACGCAGGATCTCCGCGAGCCGTGTGACCATTCGCTGCGCCGTGGCGTCGGAGACAACTGCCGGATCGTGGTACAGAACCAGATCCAGACCGGTGCTCGGCGGCGCCATCAACGTCATCGGATAGTGCGTGACTCCGCGGTTGGTGAATCCCTCGACCCGTAGTGTGTGCGATGCAGGCTGTCCTGCACCGGAGTTCGGGAAGTTCTCGAACACCAGGAGCGTGTCGAACAGTTGCCCGATTCCGGCGATGCGTTCGATCTCGGCCAAACTGGTGTGTTCGACGTCCACGATGTCGAATTGGGCGTTCTGCAGACCGACGAACTGATCGAGCAAAGGCCGGTGCGCGACGATGTCGAGGCGGGCCGGAATCGTGTTGCTGAACAACCCGACCATTCCCTCCACCCCCGAGAGTTCGGCAGGTCGGCCGGACACCGTGGCCCCGAACACGACGTCCCACTGTCCTGTCGCTTCGGCGAGCGCTGCTGCCCACGCACCCTGAACCAGGGTGTTGACCGTCAGCGCTCGCGCACGGCCGAGTTCGATCAGCGCTTCGGCGTCCGATGTCGCGAGAGGAACCTCGAGCGCGACGGGCACACTTCGCGGCGCTCCGGCATCGGCAACGAGAGTCGGCGCGGTGAGCCCACGCAAACGCTCGCTCCACGCTGCGCGGGCAGAGTCCTGATCACGGCCGGCGATCCATGCCAAGTAGTCGCGATACGGCGTCGGCGCAGGGAGGAGGCTGTCGCCGTCGTGGTAGACGTTCATCAGCTCGCGCAGGACGATCGGAGTCGACCAACCGTCGGTGAGCAGGTGGTGCGCGTTGAGGACCAAACGGTGCACCCCGCCGGGCAGCCGAACCAGTAGTGCACGCAGCAGAGGCGGTGTACTGACGTCGAAGACATGCTTGGCGGCCTCGTCCTCGAGCTGATCTGCAGAGCGGAATGCAGTGTCAGCTGGAACGGAGGTCAGATCGACCGAACGCCACTCGACTTTTGCGCCGCGCGGAATGATCTGAACGGGCCGTGCGAACTGCTCGTAGTGGAACGCGGCGCGAAGGTTCGGGTGCCTGTCGATCACGGTCTCGAACGCGTCGGCCAACTTCGCCTCGTCCAGTGGCCCGGAGAGGTCGAAGCGTGCAGTGAGCGTGTAGACGTCTGCGGCTCCGTCACGGACCGCATGGAACAGGAGACCTTCTTGTAGCGGCGAGAGCGGAAGGACGTCGGCAAGCGGTCCGTGGACGGCTTCGAGTTCGTTGATCCCTGCCTGATCGACCACCGCGCCCTGGCCGAAGATCGTCGCCGAGCAATCGGAAGGCGTCAAACCACCCTCGAAGAGCGCGGCATGCGCGGTCAGGGCAGCGAGCGCCCGTTCCCAATGCTCTTGCAGCTCGACGATCGTCGCGCCGTCGAGCACTGAACCCGCCGCAGTCCATTCGACCGCCAGCGTCGTCGAGTCGTCCTCTCGGACAAATGCGTTGAGCGCCAGCACTTCCGACATAACCTTCGTCGCCGGCTCGATGACCGCGAATGGATCCTGCTCCGGCAATCGCCATCCGGTTCCGGGCAAGGACGGGAAGCGGCCCAGATAGTTGAGCAGCAGTTCGGGTGTAGCGCACGCGGAAAGGTCAGGTGCGGTGTCGGGATCCAGATGCCGCAGAACTCCGTAGCCGACTCCGCCTCCGGGTACGGCGCGTTTTGCCTCCTTCACAGCACGAAGGAGATGCCCCGCAGCTGCTCCGCCGCTCAGTGCGTCGGCAAGATCGTCTGCGGTGAGCAGTGCATCGGTAGGAACCCGGACGGGGAACTCACTGGTGAACCACCCGATGGTTCCGGCGAAGTCGGTGTCGCTGGTGAGCGCGTCGCGGCCATGACCTTCGACGGTAACTGTCTGCGCGGGCAGCCCGATGAGGCCGCGGCCGTGCTGCCATGAGCGCAAGGCAAGCATCAAACCCGAGAGAAGCACTTCGTCGGCCTTGACTCGATACGCCGCCGGAAGCGTGGTCAACAGCGCGTCGGTGACGGCCGGGGGCGCAATGGTTGTCATGCGAGAGGCGGTTGCGGTCACGTCGATCTTCGGGTTGAGACGACGACTGCCGATCGGCTCGTCGTCCGCCTGTACCGACGCGGACTTCCAGTACTCGAGCTCTGACGCCCTGCTGCCAGAGGCCCCGAATTCCGCGAGCAACCCTGCGTATCGACGCCACGAACTTCCGCCTGCAGCCAACCGGGCCGACCTGCGCTCGCGTGCAGCATCGGTGGCTTCGTGGAGGTCTGGAAGCAGAATTCGCCAGGACACACCGTCGACGATCAAATGGTGAGCCACGACGATCAATTGGTCGGGTCGACCGGCCTCGGTATTGACCAGTACGACTCGCAGGAGTTCACCGGCACGTGGGTCGAGACTCGCCGCCGACGCCTCCGCGAGGTCTCTGATCCGGGACGGCTCGGAGGTGTCGGACACCGCGCGAACGAGTCCCTCGCTGCGCACCGCGCCGGGGTCCCGGACGATCAATTCGGTAGTGCCGCTGTCGTTGTCACGGCGCAGGAGCAGGCGTAGAGCGTCATGGTGATCGAGGATCGTCTGCACGCCGGACTGCAGGTCACCCAGTGAAAGGCTGTCGTCGATGCGCACTGCGGTCCACTGCGCGTAGCCCGCGATTGCCTCGTCTGTCGGATTCTTGTCGATCAGTGCTCGAACGATCGGCGGGGCGATCACGGTGCCGGTGGCCACGTCCGCAACCGAGGCTACGGCGTCGGCGTCATCGGCAATCTCACGTGCCGCAGCGGCGATGGTTCCCAGATCTCGCTGTGCCAGTAGTTCTTTGGGAGCAACGATCAGTCCGCGCACCCGCAGGCGACTGCTGACACTGATTGCCGTGATGCTGTCACCACCGAGGCCGAAGAAGTCCTCGTCCACGCCGACGCGTTCGCGGCCGAGCACCTCGGCCACCACGTCACAGAGGATTTCCTCGCGCGGTGTGGATGCGGCGCGACCTGCCGATTCGGCAGCCGGGGCTGGTAGTGCCGCACGATCGAGCTTTCCGTTCACCGTGACGGGTAATTCGTCCAGAACGACGATTGCGGCGGGAACGAGATGATCCGGTACGCGACCGGCGAGGTCACGGCGCAATTCTTCCTGCGGCGGAAGCGTCGCGCCGGCGGCGGCTACAACGTAGCCGACGAGGCTGGGCCGTCCCCCATCCGTACGGATCAGCGCGGCAGCCGCGCCGATTCGGGGTACCGATCCGAGAACAGCCTCGACCTCGCTCAACTCGACTCGATGTCCGCGAATCTTCACCTGCTTGTCGCTGCGACCGATGAAGTCGTAGCCCCGCCCCGGCACCCACCGCGCCACGTCCCCGGCGCGGTACATCAGATCTCCCGGAGCCCCGAAAGGATCTGCGACAAAACGCTCGGAGGTCGCGCCGGCGCGGCCGAGGTAGCCCCTGGCCAATTGCGGTCCCGCCAGGTAGAGCTCACCTCGTTCACCGTCGGCGACCGGCTCGAGCGCGCTGTCGAGAAGGTACGCACGGGTACCCGCGAGGGGGTACCCGATACGCGGTCCGGCACCTTCGACCGTGGTCGCGATCGCGTCGACCGTCGTTTCTGTGGGGCCGTACAGGTTTCGAGCCGGAACACCGGATTCGATGATCGCGTCCCACAGTGCGGGCGGTGCCGCCTCGCCACCCACGACGAGGAGCTGCAACCGCTGCGTACGCAGCAACCCGTTGTCCACCATCGCTGCCGCCATCGACGGCGTCGTGTCGACCACGTCGACGCAATCTCGCTCGAACGCCGCGACCAGAGCAACCGCGTCCTTCTGCAGTTCCTCGTCGTATACGTGCACACGATGACCACACAGCAGCCACAACAGTTGATCGAGAGACGCATCGAAGGCGAACGACGCTGTGTGCGCGGTGTGCAGTTGACGGTTCCCGACGCGCTCGGCGGTGTCCCGGTAGATGGTGGCGCGATGGTGGTGAAGCAGGTGCGCCAATCCACCGCCTCTGACCAGCACACCCTTGGGCTTGCCTGTCGATCCCGAGGTGTAGATGACATACGCCAGGTGATCACCATGCCGTGCTGTCGCCAGTTCACCGAGTTCGAGTGGAAGCTCGGAATTAGCACGGAGTTCTTCGCGGACTGCGTCGGAATCGATGACGAGGGGGTCGGGCCGAGAACCTCCGACGAGTTGCTCGGCCAGAGTGGAAGTGGTGATCACGACCTTCGGCTGCGCGTCGTCGATCAGATCTCGCAACCGCTCGGCCGGGTGCTGCGGATCCAGGGCCACGTACGCTGCGCCCGCGTTCAATGTCGCGAGCAGAGCCACCACCATCTCGGAAGTACGCGGAAGCGCAAGTCCGACAATGTCGTCCGGGCCGACATCGCGGGCCCGAAGCAACCGGGCGAGCTTGTGGACGCGGCCACCGAGTTCTGCGCCTGTCAAACGTTCGTCACCGCACACGAGGACTGTGTCATCCGCGTGCTCGACAACGATGCGGTCGAACACGTCGGGAACGAGTTCGACCGAGCCGGGCAGCGGTGCAGTTTCGCGGCCGGCGAGAATCCGCGCGGCTTCGGCCGCAGGCATCATCTCCACCTGACCGACGGCAGGATCTCCCTCCCCGACCATCGCGTTGACGATGCTGACGAAACCGGCGAGGCGACGCTGAACCGATTCCCGAGTATTGGTACGCGCGTCCACTTCGAATCCGAGTAGAACTTCGCCGTCCGCAATGGGCGTAACCGTCAAACCCAGGTCCTCCGGCGGTCCCCCGGCGACGTTTCGCAGTACACCCACAGCGCCGGCGAAATCGAGGGCGAAGTCGAAAGCCTTGAGATTGATTCCGATCCCGTGAAGCAGTGCGCCGGTTCCGGCGACGCCCAGGTCCCGAGCAAGATTCTCACCGCGGTAGCGCTGGTGTGCGCGCAGGCTTTTCATCGTGGCGGCCACCTGCTTGCTCAGGTCACCGAGTCGATCGTGGCTGCGAATCGTCAACCGGAGAGGCAGAACGTTGACTGCCATGGCCGGCGTCTTGAGTGCCGTGCGGCCTACGCGCGCCATGAGTGGCATCGCGATGACAACATCCGTCTCGCCGAGCAGTCGGTGGAGAAACGCGCCGTAGCAGGCGATCAGTGCCTCGGCCCACGTTGTTCCCGTCGCGTCTGCCACCTCTTTGAGGCAGCTGAGGGCGTCGGCGGTAATGACCTCGCGAACCTGGATCGTTCGTTCCGCCGGACCGGTGACCTGCTGGCCGCGTCCGTCCAACGCGGGCAACGGCGTCAGGACATCACGCCAGTAGTCACGATCTTCCGCGAACTGCTCGCCAGCCCGGTACGCCTCGTCCTCGCTGACCAGATCTGTCATAGAACCGAATCGCGTTGGCGCGACCTCGGTTCCCTTCTTCGCGGCCGTGTAGTGCGCGGCGACTCGGCGCGAAATCATTGCTGCGCTGTATCCGTCGACGATCAGGTGGTGATAGAGCTGGATGCACCAGATCTCGCGATCGGAGAGCCTGATCAGCGAGTAGGTGTACAGCGGACGCTCCACCATCAGGCGGCAGTACTCGGACGCCCGGCTGCGCTCGGCGTCGACCAGTGCGTGCGCCACGGCTACGGGATCGCGCTCGTCACGGACGTCGGTGATCGGGATGATGCCAACCGGCTCGTCGGAGATGTACTGACGCGGGCCGTCCGCCGTCTCGATCATCCGCAGCCGCATGGTTTCGGCTTCACCGATCGTCGCCGTGATGGCGGCTGTCAGCAGTTCCGTGTCGATCGGTTCGTCGCCCGAGATTTCGAGCACCTCACCGACGAGGTAGCTCCGAGATTCGGGATCAAGCCTCTGTGCGTTCCAAATCCCGAGTTGAGCTCCTGTGAGAGCAAACGTAGCTTCGCTCGCCGCTCCGGAGTTCGAACCTGGAAGAACGCTCACACTGATCCCCTCGTCTGTGGACACACGTCACCCAAGGGTGACCTAACGTCGTTTTGGGTAGCCTAAACTAAATGTCAATGAATCGGGGAATCCGCCTCGCCGGTGACCCGAGAACCGACGGCTCCCGACGCGTTAAACAGAGGACACGCGCTTCTACAACCGCTTGCGGGACAGTCTCTTTCGTGAATCGAAACGAGAAAGTGAAGGCTAGTCCATCAGCGTTGCCGCGACGGTTCCGCCCAGTTCATAACAACCATCGCGGACAGATTTGTCCACGCTCACAGTCACTTCGAGCGGATCCGCCACCGCGACCAATCCGAGCCCGGTGGCGAGTTTGCGCACCGAGGACACTGCACCGGCAGTGTCGTTGTTGCCGTGAACCCACAGGCCGTACGGTCGATCCGAAACCGCGCCGAGGCATTGGTAGTACGTGGTGTCGAAGAAGTATTTCAGCGCGCCCGACATGTAACCGAAATTGGCGGTGGTTCCGAAAAGATAGCCGTCAGCAGCGAGGACGTCGGGCACCGTCGCCGCCAACGCCGGCATCACCTTCACCTCGACGCCCTCGATCTCGGGATCGCGAGCCCCGGCCAGGACCGCATCCAACAATTCGTGGGTTGTCGGCGAGGGCGAGTGGTGAACCACCAACAATGTCTTCACACACCTGACAATACGCCGACGGGTGGCGCACCCGTCGCCGTTCACGCCTACGCCGAAACCGTTTCCGCGCTCATCGCCTTGACCAGGTCGTCGGTTCGGGTGACCGAGGCGCAGCGCCCGGCCGCGTACTCGAGCGCGCCGACATGCTCGTCCAGGGAGAAGTCGGCTACCGCGTCGCCCACGAAGAAGATCTGCACGTCTTGCATGAACCCGTCCAAAGCGGTAGTCAGGCAACCGATGTGGGCATAGATTCCGGTGATGATCAGCTGGTCACGCCCACTCTCGCGCAGCCGCTCACGCAGATCCGTCTTGATGAAGGCGCTGTAGCGCCATTTTGTGAGCATCACGTCGTCCGAATGCGGAGCCAACTCGGCGATCACGTCGGTGTGAGCGGGATCTGCCTTCAGACCCGGTCCCCAGAAATCCGACAGCAACGCACGCTCCTCGGGATCCTGATCACCGGGTTGCGCGGTGTAGACGATCGGGATTCCGGCAGCTCGCGCCGACGAACGAAGCCGGTCGATGTTCGGAACCACGGTTTGGAGCGGGTCGACGCTTCGGTCGTACGCGTTCACGAAATATTCCTGCATGTCGTGCAGAAGCAACACCGCTCGGGAAGGATCGAGAGTCCAGTCGACCCGATTCTGCGGAAACTCGGTGGGCATCTCGTATCGCACTGCTGTGGGTAGCGCCATGATGAATCTCCTCGAAAATGTGGGGGTGGGAACCGATCAACTCGACAGAGTCTGTGCGGCAATCGATTCGCTGAGAACACGGCGCAAGGCCGCCTTGCTGGTCTTTCCGACGCCGGTGACGGGGAACTCGGTCACGAACTCCACTCGATCCGGAACCTTGTACGCCGCAACGCCTCGGCCTCGTATGTATCGTTTGATCTCGCCGACGGTCGGCACATTTCCGGAAATCACCAGGACAGCACAGGTTCGTTCGCCCAGGTACTCGTCGGGAACAGCGACGACGGCCGCATCGTGGACAGCAGGATGCGAGAGCAGGTGGTTCTCGATCTCCTCGGCGGCCACCTTCTCGCCGCCGCGGTTGATCTGGTCCTTTGCGCGGCCCTCGACAATCAGGTGTCCCGAGTCGGTGACGCTGACCAGATCGCCGGTGCGATAGAAACCTTCGGCGTCGAAGACCTCGGCATTGTGCGCATCCGCCCGGTAATAGCCGCGGATCGTGTACGGCCCCCGAGTCAGTAAGTGCCCCGTGGTTCCGGGCTCGACGAGCGCGCCATCGTCATCGACTACACGAACCTCGTCGTCCGGTGAAATGGGCCGGCCCTGCGTGCTGACGATCAATTCTTGCGTGTCGTCGAGGCGGGTGTAGTTGACCAAACCCTCAGCCATGCCGAACACCTGCTGGAGGGTGCAGCCCAGCTCCGTGGGTACGCGTGCGGCAGCTTCGGCGCTGAACTTCGCTCCGCCGACGCCGAGAACCCGCAAGCTCGACAGGTCGTGATCTGCCTTGCTGGGGGCGGCCATCCACGCCAATGCGATCGGTGGAACCAACGACGCGTGCGTGACTCGCTCTGATTCGATCAGACCGAAAGCTGTGGACGGCATGGTGTCCGGCGCCAGAACCACGGTGCCGCCCGCGTGGAAGACACCGAGAATACCCGGCGAACTCATCGGAAAATTATGCGCTGCAGGGAGAACCACCAACATGCGCGTCGAGTCGTCGACGCCGCAGATCGGGTTGGACGCTCGCACCGAGTAGAGGTAGTCGGCGTGCGTTCGCGGAATCAGCTTCGGAACACCGGTCGTGCCACCGGAAAGCTGAAGAAAGGCGACCGACAACGGATCGACGTCGGCAAGAACGGGAACCTCGTATCCGCGCAGCGAATCGAAACCGACAAACTCTTCGGGGTCACCGGCCACGATCACAACAGGCGGAGTCTCGAGGCCTTCGTTCACCTCACGCGCCAGCGCGCGGTAGTTGAACCCGCCATGACGGTCAGCGACGATATAGGCAGCGACATCAGCGAACTGGCAGAAGTATCCGATTTCGGTTCGGCGATGCGCCGGCAACCCGAATACCGGCAGGGCGCCGAGCTTCAACACACCGAACAATGCTTCGACGTATTCCACGATGTTCGGCAGCTGCAGAAGCACCCGGTCACCGGCGCGAACACCCAAGCCGGACAGGCCTCCGGCCACGGCCGAGCTGCGACGATCGAGGTCGGAATATGTCAGCCGTGTCTGTGTGCCAGAGGCATCGCTGCCGACCACCGCTTCGTTGTCGGGATGCCGTGCGGCCGCGGCCGTGACGAATCCGGCCAGCGTCTCGTCAGTCCAATAGCCTCGTTCCCGATAATGCGTCACCAAATCGGGTGGATACTGTGCGACGGGTGCCAAGGGCTCGCGAGCGATCCTCGAGGTCATGCAAGTGACTCCTGTTCGAAAGTACTGTCAGCAAATACGTCTCACGCTTTGAGCGTCGCTCCACCGTCGACGTACAGCGCCTGCATGGTGATGTGGGCCGCCCGGTCGGACAGCAGGAAGTGCACCGAGTCCGCGATATCGTCTGCGGTGGCCAGTTTTCCGAGCGGAATACCCAGGCGATAGCTCGCCAGATTGCCTTCGATGACCGCGTCGGCACCCGAATCGTCGGAAGGGTCCGACCACAATGACCGCTGCATCGCTGTGTCGGTGGATCCCGGAGCGACCACGTTGACACGAATGCCGTCAGTAGCCAGCTCCAGTCCAGCGGTTCGAACCAACATGGTGGCAGCAGCTTTGGACGAACCGTAAGCACCCATCCCGATACGTGGGACACCGGCCGCGTTCGACGAGACGACCACGATTGCCCCGGCCCGACGGCGACGCATTTCCAGTCCCACGCTTTGCAGCACGTTCAGCAATCCGAAGACGTTGACGCCGAATATCTTCCGCCACTGGTCCGGATCGGAGTCCAGCACCGATCCGGTGTCGAGAATTCCGGCGACGTGCGCGAGCGCGTCGATCCGGCCGAACGTGTCCATCGTCGAGGCCACTGCAGCGTCGACTGCCTGCCGATCGGTCACGTCCACGACGTGACTCTCGATATCGGCGCCTTCGACGATTGTTTCTGCCAATTCCGCAGTTACCCGCTTCAATTCGACGTCGTCGCGATCGAGCAACGCCAGCGAATACCCGTCGCGCGCAAGCGTACGGGCCACTGCGGCGCCGATCCCCGCCGCAGCACCGGTGACCACGGCGATTCGGCGCTCGCTCACTGCGGGCACAGGACCTGAACCCAGGCATTGATCGTGGGCTCTTCTGCCAACTCCGCGAAGTCGGCATCCGCGCCCGCTCCCCGCCACCGTTCGACGAGCGTCATCAAGCGAACCGAGTCAAGGCCTTCGTCACCCAGGTCCGCGTCGTCGCCGAGTTGTTCTGCCCTCATCGACAGAACCTCGGCGACGTCGCGCACGATCTGGTCACGGTCCACGGTGTTGCTCATCGGTCTCCTCGAGTAGTGGTCGACGCGCTCAGATCGAGCCAACCCAACCTCGTGTCGACCCCGTCCGCACGCCTTGACTTTAGGCCAGCCTAACCATAACGGTACGGAAGTACACAACCCGGACGCTCGCAACACAAATTCACCCAAACTAAGGCTAGCCTCAACATAACAAGCAATCTGTCGAACTGGAAGGGTGTCCATGTCAGCACTCGCCGAAGTCTCCGAATTCCCGTTGCGCAACAACCGGACTGACGATGAAACGGACTCCGTTTTCCTGCTCTCACGTAGGCAAACGTCGATCCGCACTTCGGGAGTAGTCGAAGAATTCGACTCGGCCTTCGACGCTGCCGAAGCCCTCAAGACCGGGCGCATCGACTCGGTCGTCGGCGCCCTGCCGTTCTCCCCGGAGACGCCGTCCGCCCTCACCGCGCCACTGAGTTTCACACGAGTCCGCGGTGATCTATATCACTCGAACATCCCGTCACTACCCACTTCGCGGGTAGCCGGATTCGAACCCAGCCCGCAGATCCACACCGACAGGGTCCGCGGAGCCATCGAACGACTTCGAGCAGGCGAACTCGACAAAGTTGTCCTCGCACGCTCCCTGACCATCGAGGCCGAGTCCACGATCTTCCCCGCCGCTCTGGCCGAGAAACTGATTGCGCTCGATCACGCGCACAACGGTTTCTGCGTCGACCTGTCCCCCGCCGGAGGAAAGTACCGCGGGCGTTCGCTGGTCGGTTCGACGCCCGAGGTTCTGATCGAAAGGCGAGGCGGCGTCGTCACCTGCCACCCGCTGGCGGGCTCGATTGCACGCCACCCGAATTCGGATCAGGACGACGCGAATGCCGAGCAACTCCGCGCGTCGACCAAAGATCTGGCCGAACACGCGTTTGTCGTCGACTCCATCAGCGCGATACTCGGACCACTGTGCACGTCCTTCAATGCACCCAGCGCACCGGAAATCCTTCGGACACCGCAACTGTGGCATCTCGGGACCAAGATCGAAGGTGTCCTGATCGACCCGAGCCTGACCTCGCTCGAACTCGCAATGGCGCTGCATCCGACTCCCGCTGTCTGCGGCACACCGACGGTCGCCGCACGCGAGCACATCACCGCAACCGAAGCCGATCGTGGGTTCTATGCCGGTGCCGTGGGCTGGTGCGACCGGACTGGAGACGGCGAGTGGATGGTAGCTATTCGTTGCGCCGAGATCGCAGCAGACGGCCTCTCGGCGCGGGCCTACGCCGGCGGCGGCATCGTCGCTACTTCCGACCCGGAAATCGAATTGAGAGAGACCAGTACAAAATTCCGCACGCTACTCAGTGCGTTCGACCTCGCTGAACATCATCTCTGACAGGGCGTCACTTCTTCGAGGTGTTCAGGGCAATCGCGGCGTGAACGAGTGCCTTGAACGCCTTTTCGTCGACGGCTTGGCCCTCGTGGAAATCGATCGCCCGTCGCGTATTGCCCTCGAGGCTGGAGTTGAAGAGTCCTGAAGCGTCGTCGAGTGATGCGCCTTTGGCAAAGGTCACCTTCACTGCGCTCTTGTAAGTCTCACCGGTACAGATCATTCCGGCGTGGTACCACACGGGAACACCTCGCCACTTCCATTCCTCCACCACATCCGGATCCACTTCTTTGATCAGAGTTCGTATCCGGGCGAGCATCTCGCCCCGCCAGTCTCCGAGTTCCTCGATTCGCTTGTCGATCAACCGAGACGGGGAATCTGCGCCTTGCTTGTCGGACTCACTCTTCGCCATCGCTTCGTCACTTCCTGCTCGTCGCCGCCGATCTCCGGTGAGTCGAGTATCCCCTCCTGCACGCGGATTCACTCGGTGAATCACTGACGCATCACGGCGTCTCGGCAGATGCGATTTCTTGCAGTTTCGGTCAAAGTGAGACGGACGTCCAGTATTCTCTGGGTACTAAGTCCCGATTCTTCGGCCTGGAGGACTGCATCGTGATCTGGAATCGACCGCTCACCCACTCAGTCGCTTGGGCTGCCGGATCGGTTGTTCTCGCCGCCGCGATTGTCGGCGTTCACACCGTTCCTGCGGCGGCGCAACAGGCCCGCGTCTTCGACGTACTGTGCACACCCACCGATGCAGGCCTTTCCGAGCTGTCCGGACTCACCGTCACCGCGGCCGGGATGTACGCAATCGGCGACAGCGGCTCCGACGATCGGGTCGCCGAACTCGATTCGAACTGCCACGTGCAGCGCTGGATCAGCGTGGGCACCCCTCGTGTCGACGTCGAGGATCTGTCGTCGACTCCCGACGGCCATCTGTGGCTGGCAGACATCGGCGACAACAACGCGGTACGAACGTCGGTCGGGCTGATCGACCTCGATCCGGCTTCAGGTGCGGCGACCTCCTACCCCCTGGTCTATCCCGACGGCGGGCACGACGCCGAGACACTACTGATCCAGAGCGACGGGGTTCCCGTCATCGTCACCAAGGACTACCTAGGTGCAAGCGTGGTCTACACAACCGCTGAGCGACAGCAGGTTCAGGATCTGAGTACGGGCTCGCCGACCATGTTGGCCAAAGTAGGTCAGCTCAGATTTACTCCCACCCTCACACCCGGTGGGCCCGTTCCCCACGCCGGAACGATGGCTGTCACCGGCGGCGCCGTGAGCAAGGACGGCACGGTGGTAGCGCTCCGCACGTATACCGACGCTTACCTGTACGCAGCTCCCGACGGCGATATCGTGAAAGCGTTGAACACCAACCCGATTCGCGTCCCCCTTCCCGACGAGCCACAAGGTGAGGCGATCGCGTTCGACGCTGCCGGTGATCTGATCAGTGGCTCCGAGGCATACCGAGGGCCATTACCACCAATCCGAATTCTTCGCGGCGCCAGCGACATCGCACTGTCGGGCGGAGCGAGCGGCTCTCTCGGGTCGTAGTCGATTCGCGTCCCCGGGAAAGCGGACAGGCGCCGCTATCATGGCCGAGTGAACAAACAACTTCGAGCGACAGTGGTGGTCTCGGCAGTTCTCGCACTGGCTTCGTGTGCGAATTCCCTCGAAGGATCACCGCGCCCGGATGCGTTTGTTCCGAGCATCGACAACCCGGATCCGTCCGAAGCCATCGACGGAGTTGTCACGGTCGACTACCCAGCAGCCCAACACGTACGCCCGAACGAACGCGTGGCGTACACATATTCACCGCCCTTCGGAGGCCGTCATGACTCGGTCTGGGCAAACTGCACCGGAGTTGTTTATCCACAAGCGATTCGGACCGAGAATGCGGTCCATTCTCTCGAGCACGGGGCCGTGTGGATCACGTACAACCCCGACCTCGTCTCGAGCGAGGATCAGGCTCGCTTGGCACAGCGAGTCGAGGGCATGAGCTACACGTTGATGTCGCCGTCTCCGACCCCGGATTCGCCGATCTCGCTGCAGTCGTGGGGCCGTCAGCTCAAGCTCGACAACGCCGCGGACGCGCGCATCGATCAGTTCGTCTCGGCTCTGCGCGTCAACCCGAACACGTATCCCGAAGTGGGCGCGACCTGTTCGGTGCCGGTGACGAGCTTCGACCCGAACAACCCGCCGCCATTCGACCCCACCACTCCGGATCCGTCATCTCCCACAACCGTTCCGGAGCGGTAGCGTCTCAGCAGGCCCCGCTTCGCGGCGTAGACACCTACTTGCCTCGTGAACGGCGTTCCAGTTCGACTGCCCGTCGCATGGTTTCCCGAGCCCGGCTTCGGTCACCGGCATAGTCGTAGGCGCGAGCGAGTCGGAAGTTCTGCTTCCAGTTGTCCGGGTCTGCTTCCCAGTCGACCTTGATCTGGGCGAACAACTCGTCGGCGGCCGCTCGCTCGATCCGGCCCGAAGGCAATTTCGGAAGCGCAGACGCATCGACAGCCAGGCCCTCGTCGTGAATCTGCTGCGCGAGGCGCTGGTGCGTGAAGCCGGCACGGAGCGTGGCGATGACGAGCCACAGCCCCAGGAACGGCAGGATCAGCACGCCGATCCCGAGACCGATCGCGGCGCCGCCACCGTCCTGGATGAGCTGGATTCCGCGCTGGCCGAGCAGCACGAAGTACACCGCGAGCGCGATGCAAATCGCGACGATCAGTGCGACGGTGCGGGTGGTCTTGTTCATAGATCGAGAAAGGAATCGATACCGACCGTCAGACCCGGACGCGAGCCGATCTGGCGGACACCGAGCAGAACGCCCGGCGCGAACGAATTCCGGTCGATCGAGTCGTGGCGAATGGTCAGTGTCTCGCCCTGAGTTCCGAGAATCACTTCCTGATGCGCGACCAGTCCGGCCATCCGCACGGAGTGAACCCGGACGCCGTCGACGTCGGCTCCGCGCGCACCCTCGAGCTCGGTCGTGGTGGCGTCAGGGCTGCGTCCGACGCCTGCTTCCGCGCGAGCCTCGGCGATCATGGCGGCCGTTCGGTATGCGGTGCCCGAGGGAGCATCTGCCTTGTTGGGGTGATGGAGTTCGATGACCTCGACGGAATCGAAGAAGCGCGCCGCGGCAGCCGAGAAGCGCATCAACAGCACAGCACCGATGGCGAAGTTCGGGGCGATCAGAACACCCGTTGCCGGCTGGGCGTCGAGCCAGGACTGAACAGTCGCAAGCCTGGACTCGTCGAAACCGGTGGTGCCGATCACTGCATGAATTCCGTTGGCCACGAGGAATTCCAGATTTCCCATGACGACGTCGGGGTGCGTGAAATCGACCACTACCTGAGTGCGGGTGTCGACAAACGTCTCGATGCGATCACCGGTGTCGACCTGAGCGACGAGTTCCAGATCGGGAGCAGCTTCCACTGCCTCGCAGATCGCTCGACCGACCTTGCCCTTGGCTCCCAGAACCCCGACCCTGATGGGTGCTGCACTCACGTCTTCCACGCTCCGTCCGATGCATTGTTTGAGGTGAAGCCTACGCAATCACCCCGATGCGCTCACCATCAGTCGGGCGGGAGTTATGTCACCACTGGCACACTGGACGTAGTGAGCAACCGTCCGCAAGTCCGCGAAACCGGCAACCTTCGACCACTCGAGTTGGCAACGGGTGCCGTCATGGCCGGATTCACGGTCGCGTTGTCCGTCATTGCCACGGTCATCCCCATGGCCAGCGCCCTCAACCTCGTGGCCGCCGTTCCGATGGGAATTGTTGCCCAGCGCTTCCGAGTCCGCGCCGTGACGACGGCCGGTATCTCGGCCACGGCAGTCGCCTTTGTCGCGGCGGGTTCGGGATCTGCGGCGGCGGTCGCATTGAGCGCTCTCCTCGGCGGAATCATCGGTACGGTCAAGCGGCGCGGTCTCGGCTTCGTCTCCGCATTGCTGTCGTCATTGGTCATCGGGCCCGCGCTGGCGTTGTTCTCCATAGTCCTGTTGCTTGTTCTCGCTCCGCTGCGCACCTTGTTGTTGACCTCGCTCGAGAACACCGCGTTGGGCGTGGCCGAGATCTTGAAGCGTGCCCCCACACTGGTCGGCGCAGCCGAATGGATCGAGAACAGCATCGGCTCGATCATCGACTACTGGTGGTTGTGGATCGGCGTGTCCATCATCTCCGGAATCGTCCTCAGTACCGTCGTCTCCTACTTCGTCCTCGGCGCCGTCCTCGACCGATTGGCTGCACTCCCTTCGGCCGACCCGCTCCAGACAGCACCCGACGACCGTCCGATCGATCCTCTGCCGGTCACTTTCGATCACGTGGGCTTCACCTATCCGGGTGCAACGACACCGGCCCTCGTCGACGTCAACTTCACCGTGCGACGAGGAGAGTTCGTCACCGTCGTCGGCCACAACGGCTCGGGCAAGTCCACACTCACCCGGTTGCTCGCCGGTCGCGCGCCGACTGTCGGGACGCTGACGAGACCCGGGTCCGCCGGTCTCGGCCGACACGGCGGAACCGCCGTCGTCCTCCAACGACCCGAAAGCCAGATCCTCGGAACCCGCGTCGCGGACGACGTCGTCTGGGGGCTCCCCCCCGAGTCGCATCCCGACGTCGATGCACTGCTGGCCGAGGTGGGACTCGCGGGCATGGGTATGCGTGAGACCTCCGGGCTGTCCGGTGGCGAGATGCAACGTCTGGCTGTTGCAGCCGCGCTGGCGCGGCGCCCCGCTCTGCTGATCGCGGACGAAGCCACCGCGATGGTCGATCAGGCCGGCCGGGAGGAATTGGTCTCGCTCCTTGCCGAACTTCCGCGACGCCACCCGATGGCCGTGGTACTGGTCACCCATCACCACGCCGACACCCGCAACGCAGATCGGGTGATTCAACTACAACGCGGACGGCAGATCGATCACCAACCCGGTTGGATGACGTCGACGTTCGGGGGTCCGCCGTCTGCGCCGTGGCCGGTCAGCACTCGAGCTGTCCTCCAACTCACCGATGTCACCCACACGTACAACGACCGGACTCCGTGGTCGCGGCGCGCACTGTCGGACGTAAATCTCACAATCGGCGACGGCGACGGGCTGCTGGTTCTGGGCGGCAACGGTTCCGGTAAATCGACTCTGGCCTGGATCATGGCGGGCTTGATCGCACCGAGCAAGGGAACCGCAGTCTTCGACGGCAAACCCGTCTCACGCCAACTCGGCACCGTCGGTCTCACGTTCCAGCATTCGCGACTGCAGCTGCAACGCCGAACCGTCGCCGAAGACATCGAGGCCGCCGGAGGTCCGGAGATCGGATCGGTGCAAGTCTCGTGGGCGCTCGACGCCGTCGGACTCGACCGTCACATCGCCGGCCGCAGCATCGACGAGTTGAGCGGCGGACAGATGCGACGCGTCGTCCTGGCCGGTCTCCTCGTGCGCCAACCGCGGGTACTCATCCTCGACGAACCGTTGGCCGGTCTCGATCCACCCGGTCGACACGAAATCCTGAACGTACTCAGGTGGATTCGTCGGAACGGAACCGCAGTAGTCGTCATCTCCCACGATGTCGACGGCATGGACGCCGTGTGCAGCAGAACAATTCGACTGTCGGAGGGTCGCATCCTCGACCCTGCCGCCAGCAGCGCCTTGGAAGGATCGACGACGTGACAACACTTCTGCGCGAAGTCCCGACTTCATCGCCGATCCACCGATTGTGGGCCGGAACGAAGATCGTTGCCGTCGTTCTCGTCAGCATCGTGGTCGTGACCGCTCCGTCCTGGCCGGCGATCGGCGTCGTACTCGGATTGTTGTTGCTGACCGCGGTGATCGGACGCATCCCCCCGACTGCAGTTCCGCGACCTCCGTGGTGGTTGTGGGCGCTGATCCTGCTCGGCGCGTTGATCAATCTTCCGCTCGGCCTCGACGCAGTCTTCATCTACCTGCAAGCTGTGACGTTCGGTCTTGTATTGCTCTGCGTCTCACTGATGTTGGCATGGACCACGTCGATGAGCGATGTGGCGCCGGCACTGGCAACGCTCGGTAGACCGCTGCGATTCCTCAAGATCCCGGTCGACGAGTGGGCGATCGCGACGGCCCTCTGCATTCGTTCACTTCCGCTCTTGATCGACGAGATGCTCACCCTGGTGGCGGCGCGACGACTACGCCCGAAAGCTGTGGTGAACAGCGCTGCCGACAATTCGATAGTCGATCTGATCACCACGACCATGTCGGTGGCAATTCGGCGCTCTGCCGAGATGGGTGAAGCGATCTCCGCTCGCGGGGGCACCGGTTTGATCGCGGCGTACCCCAAGCGCCCTCAGCTCGCCGACCTGTTCGCGCTGATCGTCGTCATCGCCGCGTGCGTCAGCGCGGTTGTTTTGACTCTGGTTCTGCGCTGATCGGATCACCGCTGACAGAATTTCCCTGGGCGATGATCGCAGAACCCATCCAGCGCCGTAGGTATCGCCGCAGTTCCTCGTCGCTCCGCTTCGGGTCGCCGGGCGCGAGGAAAAACGACTGCATCGTCCGCAGGACGTATTCGACCAGTTCCTGAAGTGATGCGTCGTCGTATCCGAAACGCACCCAGTCCACGTCGAAGCGGGTGATCATCGCCATTCCGAAGGCCTGCGCCTCCTGAGAGGTCAGACCTTCGGGATGAAGACTCGAATTCGTGCTGGTGAGCAGAATGCCGAGATGCGGCGTTCGGTGGACCTGGGTCAGGGTGTAGACGACACCCTCGGTCATCGCCTCGACGGGATCTTCGATGCCGCTCACGTGTGTGGTGAGCCGATCGAGGTAGCCGTCGACCGACGCGATTGCAGCTGCCCGCATCAGAGCGTCAGCGCTGGGGAAGTATCGATACACGGTCTGCCGGATCACGCCCAGTGACTCGGCGACGTCGCCGATGCTGATTTCCGAACTCGTCCGTCCGATCAACTCGACCGCGGCCTCGACAATGCGACGAGACGCATCTTCGTCACTGTCCGGTGGATTGCCGCCCCACCCACGCCTTCGTGCCACTGCCCACTTCCTCGCTCGAACGAGGCTCGAACCATGTCTTTGCGCTCGAAGTCCAAGAGCCACAGGCTAACACAGGCAGGTTTTGCATCTGCGCCCCTCGAATTCACTCCCCTCGCCGAAAGTGAACATACAACTGCACACCAATATGTATGATTACCGCCACACGTGGCTTCGAGTGCCAGAGCGGCCACCTGACCAGCCCCTCCGAAAGACGAGGTTCGACAAGTGACCAACCTTCAACCCCGAAAAATGGACTTCGGATTCGAGGATCAGGACGTTCCCTTCCTGTGGAACCCGGAGAATCCGGCCTGGTCGAGCATGTCCAACGCGGTCTCGTTCCTGGCCATCGGTTTCGAGAAGATGATCGTGAAGATGATCATGCAGACCAAGTCGCGGATCAGCGATCCTGAAGTGGCCGAGGAAGCCGTGGCGTTCATGCGTCAGGAAGGCCATCACTCGACCGCGCACCGCCAGCATGTGAAGGCTCTGATCAGGCGCTACCCCGGACTACAGAACACGCTCGACGCTGTGATCGGTGAATTCGATCTACTGACCGAGGCGACCTCGCTGAACTACCGGCTTGCATACACCGCGGACCTGGAGGCGACCTTCACTCCGGTGTTCAAGCTGATGCTCGACAACGAGGCGACCTTGTTCCGCCCGGGAGACGACCGCGTCGCGTCGCTGTTCATCTGGCACTTCGTCGAGGAGGTCGAGCATCGCAGCTCGGCTCTGATCATCTTCAATTCCGTTGTCGGAAGCGAGCTTTACCGGATGCGGATGGCACCGTCGATCTTCGCGCACGTGATGAAGG
>NZ_LVCT01000264.1:0-11064 GCF_001647205.1 Rhodococcus sp. EPR-134 | reverse complement strand
CAGAAGATTCTGACGTCGTTCGCTCCGTATCTGACCAAGGGCACGATGCCTCGCGCCTTCGATCACCTTCAACTCGGAGAACAACTCGTCGCACTCGGCGGTGTCTTCCGCAGCCAGATGCCCAATCACAACCCGGACCACGAGAAACTCCCCGCACTCGCCGACCAGTGGTTCAAGCGTTACGACGACGGCTACGACTGCACACGCTGGTACACCGCCGAATCTCAGGCACAAGCCGAGTCGATCACGTCAGGGGCCAACTGATGGCAGAACACTGCTCCCCCACGTTCTCCCAGCTCGCAAAAGAACTCGGTTTCTCCTGTCAGGAAGCAGGTGGACTCGTCGAGTTCCGTAACCCGGCGGCGCTGGAGAACTGGACCCTGCCCGTCCTCGAATGGACCATCATCGTCGGCTCGGTGCTCGCACTGGTCCTGGCGATCGTGCGGTTGCGCCGCAACGGCGACCCCACCAATCTGGTTCTCTGGTTCGGCGCCACCGCCTACCTGTTCATCATCGAGCCTCCGCTGTACTTCCCGGCGGCGTTCGGCATCGAAGAACAAGTGGACACGATGTTCGCGCACAACGTGTTCACCGTGGACTTCATGTGGGGTCGACTGCCGCTGTACATCGTTGCCATCTATCCACTGATGGCGACGTTGGCCTTCGAAATAGTCAGAATGCTCGGCGTTTTCCGCAAATACGGTCCACTACTGGGCGCTGTCTGCGTCGGCTTCGTCCACCATGCGTTCTACGAAATCTTCGACCACCTGGGGCCCCAGTTGCGGTGGTGGGAGTGGTCGACGTCGAACCCGATCAACCAACCCATGTTCGACGCGGTTCCACTTCCCAGCGTGGTCGTCTTCGCCGCGCTGTGGCCGATGTCGTTGGCATTCTGCGTCCAGTACTTCGTCGGACGGCACGTCGATGCCGGCAAGCACTTCTCCGGACTTCAATTGGTATGGCGCACCATCGTGATCGGCCTGCTGGCCTCGCTGGGTACGTTCATTCTCCCGCTCCCGGCGACGGTCTTCGGTATGGGAAGCGACACTGTCCGCGGGTTCCTCTACGCCGCTGAACTTGCAGTCCTCACAGTGGTCGCGATCGTGGTTCTCGTCCGCCAATGGACGCACCTGCGCTCGGCAGAATCGAACACTCCTGCACACACCAACAGGTTCGTGCAGATCTACAGCGTGGTGTACCTGGTTGTCATGGCCGTCCTGTGGGCGAGTGCGCTTCCCGACTTCTTCGACGCGGTCGACGGTTCCACCAGCGCTGGAGATCCCATCGGGAACCTCTGGTACACAGTGGCGTGCTTCGTCATCGCAATCCTGTGCGTGAGCGCAACTTTCACCATTCCGAAGCGGAACTCCGGGACGGCCGACGCCGAGCTCCTCGGGGCAAACTCAGCGACTCCGGCTACCTAGGCGACCGGGACGAGACCGCTCGGGTCTCGTCCCGGTTTCTCGGTTTCACGGGACGCGGTGAGTCCACTCTTCGGTTCTGAACTTCGTGTCCACCAGCTTGCGCGCCTGCTCCAACTCCGAGTCCGTGTAATCGCTGTCGTGGGTGTCGTATTGACCTCGGAAGTGCTGCGCAAACGACTCCAGGATTGCTGCACGCGTCATTCCGGTCTGCGAACGCAGCGGATCGACGCGCTTGGCCGCACTCTTGGTTCCCTTGTCCGACATCTTCTCTCGTCCGATTCGCAACACCTGCGTCATCTTCTCAGCGTCGATGTCGTAGGCCATGGTCACGTGATGGAGCACAGTGCCGGACGCGAATCGCTTCTGAGCGGCGCCGGCGATCTTGCCCTTGTCCGAGGCGATGTCGTTGAGCGGCACATACCGAGCGTTGATACCGACCTCGGCAAGCGCTCCCATGACCCACTGATCGAGAAACGCGTAGGACTGCTCGAAACTCAAACCCTCGACCAATGACGCCGGTACTGCCAACGAGTACGTGATGCAGTTGCCCGGTTCCATGAACATCGCGCCGCCACCGGAGATTCGGCGCACCACCCCGATGCCGTACCGCGCAGCCGCCTCGGAGTCGACCTCGTTACGCACGGACTGGAACGATCCGATCACGACCAAGGGCGAGTCCCAGTCCCAGAAACGCAATGTCGGCGGACGCTCACCCGATGCGACCTCACGCGCGATGACCTCGTCCAGCGCGACGTGCATCGCGGGATCGAGAACCACCGGCGGGATGAGGTCGAAGGTGTGATCCGCCCAGCTCGTGGCGTGGCCGAGTGCGCGCCGGATCGCGATGCCGACCGACTGCGGCGTGAAGCCGATCATCGAGACGGACTCGTCGAGCGCAGTGGAGATGGCATGCGCCAACTGTTCTGCATCCGGGTCGGCGGGCATTCCGCGCAACGCCGCGTTGATGTCGTCGAGCGCACTGTCGGGCTCGAGGAAGAAGTCCCCCGAGACTGCGACTTCGGACAGCCGACCGTCCGCCACCTCGACGTCGACCGCGACCAGTTTTCCACCAGGAACCTTGTACTCTCCACGCATCCGTCCAGCCTATCCCTGCGGGATTCTCTGCGGTGAGCGCCGTCGAAGATCACACCGCGCGCGCAGTGCGCATCTGTTCGGAAGGCAAGGCGACCAAGCAACCACACCTGTAAGTCGCTGCGGGGCTGCACAATCGCGCGGACGGGACCGCACGTGTCGACCCCTGGCAATTTGGCCGAGCAACGGCCCTGCTTCTGCCGACAGGCGAGATGATCTCTGTGGTGGGAGGATTGCCGCAACGAGCCAACTCCCTGGCGAGCCACAACGGAGGTAGACATGAAGGTCCCGGCGTTCCACTCGACGGTTCCTTCGGATCTCGACGTCTATCACGACAACGAAAGCTGCATTTTGGCCGCGCGCATCGCAGTGTCCCATCGTGCCCCCGGAGTCGACGGCCGACCGTGGTGCACTGCGTGTGCGTCTTTGGACTGACGAGCGACCACCAGCTCACTCACACCCACGTCGCCGATTCGGGGGCAACCCCGTTGGCCCGAGCATTCGCATCGATGACAGCGCGGAGCCACACTGTCAGACCGGTCTCGACCTGCTCGTAGAACGCGGTGAATCCCGGATCGGCCACGTACATCCGTCCCAGACACACCTGCATCGAATGTGTGCAGTCGAAGTAAACCCCGATCGACGCTCGGTGCCGTTCTGCCAGCAAATTCGCCTCGGCGCTTCCCGGTTCGACACCGGATCGGCAGGCCAGCGCCAGATCTTCGTTGAGCGTCTCGACGCAGTCGGCGATCTTCTGCCAATCCTCAGCGGTCCTACCCGCCGACCGTTCCGCGTGCTGCGCCCACTGCGCACTGTCACCCCAACGCTCGTGCGCGTCAGGTCCCCATGACGGATGCCAGTGTCGGCCGAAGATCGAGACCTGCTCGTGTGCCGGCAACAGCACACCCGACTTCCTGGCATCGATGATGCGATCCAAGGACTCGCCCAGTTCCTCCAAGTCGGCTATCCGTTGCCGCAACTCGGCGCGCTGCCCACGCAGCGTCTCGTCCACGTGGGCTGCGGGCGCATCGAGCAATATCCCGATCTCGTCGAGCGACAAACCCACGTCACGGTAGACAAGCACCCGGCCGATGCGGCCGAGGTCCGCGTCGGTGTACAGCCGGTAGCCCCCGTCACTGCGCCCGGACGGGCGCACCAAACCGATTGCGTCCCAATGATGAAGGGTACGTACGGTTATGCCTAGTCGTGATGCGGCAGCACCGACAGTGAGAGCACTGTCTGCCTCGTCTCCGAAGAGTTGGTCCGTCACGTGATCCAGTCTGACAGACGCGGTTCGGGAGGCCACAGCGTCAGACCTCGGTTCAGTCGACGGGTCCGTCAATTCCCATGCCTCGCAGATGCTCGGCCTCGGCACTGTTCGGGTCGTACGGACGAGCGGCCGTCATGATCACACGCGCGTTCTCCGGTGTCACAATCTCCAACTCCAGTGAATTCCACGGCTTGAGATGTGGACCGCTGGTGCATCCGGGCCGCAATTCCTCACACGCCTTGGCTATCTGATCGATCTGACTCAGCACACACGCAAAGCTCACGCTGACGGACGGTGGTGAATCTGCACGCTCGCCAGGCACGAGCAAAACGTCCTGAAATGCCCAGCGCCGCAAGTGCGTCAGTCGATCAGGAACCGAAAAGAGATCGAAGAAACCGAGCCCACGGATCCAGAAGTCGGCCGATTCGGCCAGATTCGAAGTCGGAACCGACACGAACATGGGCATTCCGTAGAGACCTCGGAACTGTTCCGGAGGCACGGCGTCTGTAGCGGGGACAGGGACGGGGCTGATGTCGAATGCTGGGTAAGTATCGGTCATGAAGTCATCGTGAGCCCTCACGCTACGTCAGGGTCAAATCGTGTGAAATCCGATCGAACCAGATTGCGCGATCACACCGTGCGTGCGAATGCGCCGTCGTCTGCGAATACCCGTTGGGCAAAGCGTTCGCCGATGAGACGGTGCGTCGCAGCGTCCGGATGGAGCTGATCGGGAAGCGGCAACTCTTCGTTCTCGGCCGCACCATAGAGATCGCACCCGTCGACGTAATGCAGATTGGGATCATCCGCCGATCGCTGGGTTACGATGCGCGCCAACTCTTCCCGAATAGAGCGCAGCGTCAGCTTTCCGGCTGCGCGCTCGGCGGGATCGCCGGTAGCAACGAATCGCATTTCGCCTCTGGCAAGCGCGTCGAAATCGAATGCACCAGGTCCAGGCGTGTCTTCGTGAATCGGGCAATAGACAGGCGAGACGACCAGCAGTGGAGCCACTGGATGACCGTCGCGGACCGTGTCGAGGAAGCCGTGCATTGCCGACGTGAAGGCCCGCAGGCGCATCACGTCGGAGTTGACCAGATTGATGCCCATCTTGATGCTGATGAGGTCGGCAGGACTGTCTCGCATAGCGCGGGCGACGTACTGGTCCAGCAGAGCGCTGCCGCTGAACCCGAGGTTGATCAGATCCACGCCGCCGAGGGAGGCTGCGAGAGCAGGCCAAGTGCGGGAGGGACTTTCAGCGCCGGAGCCTTGACTGATCGAGCTTCCGTGATGGAGCCACACATCACGCTTCGTGCCGACTGCGAGTTCGAGCGGGGCGTCGGTTCGCAATGCGACAAGTTCGGTGGTTTCGTTGTGCGGCAACCAGATCTCGACGGTCTTGGATCGCGCGGGCAAGTCCGCGAAGCGGATGGTGCTGACGGGTCCGGATTGTCTCTGAGCGGTACCGGTCGCCATGTCGATCGTCACCGTGTTGCCACCCTCAGCGATTGCGTGCCCGGTTGGTTCGCCGTCGACGATCAGGTCGTACACCCCTTGCGGCCTCGGCGGAGCACCGATGTAGATCATTTTCGTGGGCAGAGTGTCGAGTTCGATGGCCGTAGCGCTGGTTCGGAACACCAGCCGCACTCCGGACGGTTGTGATTGCGCCATTGCCATCTGCCCGTCAGCGAATTGCGTGCGAGCTCTGGCAGGCAGACGGTGTGTCAGCACACCGCGTTCGGTCCGCTCGAGCTCGAGGGCTCCGCGCACGATGTCCTCGGAAATTGCGGTAGTAATCCAGCTGCTCTGGCTGTTCATCTCATTCACCTGTAGATAAGTTGCGAAGGTTTTAACTACAGCACACAGTAATTTGCCTATACTATTTAGGCAAGCGGTTTCACTTCTCGACGAACAGGACCAACGGACATGCCTCGCGCAGGACTGACACCCGAACGCCTCGCCGTGGCGGGCGCCGAATTGGCCGACGAGGTGGGCTTCGAGCAGGTGACCGTATCGGCGGTCGCCAGAGCGTTCGACGTCAAGGTCGCAAGCCTGTACTCGCACGTGAAAAGTTCGAACGACCTCAAAACCAGAATCGCGCTGCTTGCCTTGGAAGAGATGGCCGACCAGGCTGCCGACGCCGTGGCCGGTCGGTCCGGTCGCGACGCCTTGACCGCCTTCGCGAACGTGTACCGCAACTACGCGAGGTCACACCCTGGTCGGTACGCCGCGTCACAGATGCGCCTCACCCCGGAGGCCGCAGCTGCGAGCGCGGGCTTCAGACACTCGCAGATGATGCGATCGATTCTGCGCGGGTACAACCTCACCGATCTCGATCAGACCCACGCAGTTCGGTTGCTCGGCAGCGTTTTTCATGGGTACGCCAGCCTCGAGTTGGGTGGATCGTTCAGCCACAGTGCACCGGACAGCGCCGAAAGCTGGGCAAGAATCCTCGAGGCACTCGATTCGATGCTGACCAATTGGCCAGCGTCGAGTCCATGACCAGGCATGCTTTTTGCGAGCAAAGTTCTTGCGCCACTTGGTGATCGCACACGGCCAAGAAACCTCGGGCCCACCCCAGGAGCGGCGCCACACAATCGCGCGCCCCGCAACCCTTGCTCGCACTGGGACAGCAGAGGGTCCGAGTAGGCAAGAAGCCGGACGTGGAGCTCCGCTTAGAGGAGAAGCTTGGCGCGCAGAGAGTCGACAGTGCCCTGGTCGACGCCGAGGCCCTCCCGTACGTAAGTATCCATACCGCCGTAGAGCCGGTCCACCTGTGCATACGCCGCATCGAGCCACGACAGGTCCACCGCGTCGTCCCGGCCCAGGTACGTGTTCGACGCCATGAAATCGGCACTGATGACCTCACGCGGGACACCGAGGATGGTCAGCAGGATCGCGGTACCCCAACCGGTGCGGTCCTTCCCTGCACTGCAGTGGTAGACGGTTGCGCCGTCGGAGTTGTTCGCGATCGCAGTCAGCAGGTCACGAAAGGCGACATCGGAACCCCGGTAGTTGACCATGAACGGGTAGCCGATGCTCTGGCCGATGTTCGAGGTTCCCTTGACTGCGCCGTCGATCAACGCGCGACCGAGGGTCAGGGGAACGAACTCGTGGAACGCGATGCCGTGTTCGATACTGACGACGTCGGCGACCTGGTAGGTGACCCCGGCTGGGATCCGATCGGGATCCTCCGCACGTTCGGAGGCGTTGCGCAGGTCGACGTCGAGGGTCAGGTTCGCGGCGGTGAGTTTTGCCAGATCAGTCTCATTGAGCGAGCTGAGCTTGTTGGAACGGAACACCAGGCCTGTCCGGACGGTCCTGCCATCGGTAGTCCGATACCCGCCGATATCGCGGAAGTTCCGCGCCTCGTCGAGCCTGATCTCGGCCGCGGACGGCGGTGGGATCTCCGGCAGCGGCGGTTGCTCCCCGGACGATCCGAACTGACTCGAACCCAATTGCAGGTCGCCGCTCGAGGCGGAGGCGAGTGTGGGGCCTGTCAGGGCCGCACCCCCGGCGACCAGCGCAGCGAGGGCGATTCCGAAAGGGCGCGCCCCTCGGCGGCGCGTGTAGGCAGTTGTCACCTTCATCCTCTCATTCGCTGTGCGGGATACCCCGCGCCCCGCAAACTCCCGTGCGAGATTACAAGGGTGGCACGCTCCTCGTCCCGACTTTGCTCCAGAAACCGGACATGTGTTCAGGTGCCCGGCCAGCCGCCATCCGGCAGGAAGAAACTCTTGCCCGTCACTGCGTCGCCATCGACCACGCCGGGCCCGTTCGAACGACCGACCGCGGCCGCGGCGGCAGCCGTAACTGCACAGCGCCGAACAACTTCACTGTCGAGCAACTGCACGAATCTCCACCTCGAGCTGGTATCCGTTGGGACGAAATCAATCTCATGCGCTACCGGCCGTCGACCATGACCAGTGCAGGCTGAGGAATGTCGGACGAAGCGTCTGCGAGAGCAGCAAGAGTGCCGTCGAGCGCGACAAGGTCCGCACGACGACCCGGCGCCAAGATCCCCACCCGTCCTTCGTCATGGACCAAGTACGCACTGTCCACAGTCATGGCCTGCACTGCACGCTGCACTCCGATCCGTTGGTGGGCGCCAAGCACGGCACCGCCCATAGTCAGCCGATTCACAGCAGTCCTAATCGTCTGGAGGGGATCCATCGGCGTTATCGGGCAATCCGAGTGCAGCCCGAATTTCAAGCCGATGTCATCGGCGCACGCCAGCGGGTCCAGGTTGCCGGCTCTCTCAGGACCGAGGAAACGGTCACGGTGACGATCGCCCCAATGAAAAACATGGTTGACGAAAAAGCTCACCCCGATCTCGGCATCACGTATCGCCTCGAGATCCGCAGGCCTACTCACCTGGCAGTGCTCGATACGGTGCCGCGCTCGACGTCCGTCACTGCGGTGCGCACTGCGCAGCGCCGCGATGGCGGCGGCTACAGCCGCATCGCCGTTGGCGTGCACCGCGACCTGACCTCCCTCGCGGTGCACCTGGAGAACCATGTCGTCGAGTTGCTCCTGCGGATAGAGCAGATCACCGTGATGGTTCGGGCTGCAGGTATACGGAGTTCGCAAGGCTGCAGACAATCCTTGAATGGACCCATCCGCCCAGAATTTGGCGCCGGCCAGGCGGAAGCGTGACCCAGGGGCCGGTGCAGCCGTGAAAGCAATGTTCCTTTCCTCCAGTTCTGCGATCGCGAGATCACCCCGAAGGAAGCCAACCGTGTGCACGGGCATCTCGCCCATGGTGTCCAGGGCACGATAGGCGGCCAACTCCTGCATGCCCGCCGACAGGCCGACCCCTAGATCGTGGACGGTCGTGATTCCTCGCGAACGCGCCAGTGTCAAGCTACGCAGCAACGCGGTCTGCACCTCTGCCTGTGTCAGGTCTGGTATCGCGCCACTCAACCGTGCCACGGCGTCGATTTCCCAGGCCATCCCTGTGAGCCTCCCGTCCGCCCCACGCGGAAACTGCGAGTCCCCGGGATCCACCGTCGATTCGTCGATGCCTGCAGTTGCAAGCGCAACAGTGTTTGCCACCGCAAAGTGCCCCGAGATGTGCAGAACGATGATCGGGCGGTCGGTGCAGACTGCGTCGAGGTCATCGCGTGTGAGATGGCGACCTTCTCGAAGTTGTGTGTCGTCGTACCCCCATCCACGTATCCAGCCGTGAGTGGGAGTGGAGTTCCGCAGAGCCCCTTGAATATCCGTGATCGAGGCGCACGGTGGCGTCCGGCAATCAGCCCATCCGTCAGTCAAGCCGGCGTAGGTCGGGTGAATGTGCGACTCGATCAGCCCCGGGATCACAGTTGCGCCGGCGAGATCGAGCCGACGAGTTTCCGGTCCGGCGTACTCCCCCATGTCCTTTCGACTTCCGGTGGCGACAACCAGGCCTCCATCGAGGACGAGCGCCTCAACCTGGGGTGACGCTGCGTCTTGGGTGAGGATTGCATCTGCGGTGAGTAGTGTCCGAGTCATCGGATATCCGCCTTCGTGGTCGGGGCTGCGGGGCAAGGCACTGGTGCCGATCGATTTTCTGCACGGAGGCCCGAAACCGCTTCGACAGGAGGCCACATCACTCGGGTGGCGGACACGAACAACACGTTCAGAACGAGCGCTGCGGCACCGATGTTCATGCCTTTGTCCGCCAACCACATCGATACCGTGCCGTGTGTGTCGAGGTACAGCCAGAGCACCAGCACGTCGCCGAGCACCACGCCCATCGCGAGCGCTGCCGGTCGCAGCTTCCATCCGAAGATCATCGTCGCGAACACCACCACGGCCTGGGTCACCCCGTAATACGCGGTATTCACCAGCGTCAGCAGCAATTGGGGTGCGGCGAGGGTGAGGATCAGCGACAGGCCGAGGTAGGCGACGATGACCCCGCGCACCCACACTCTCTGACGTGATTCGGGTATTCCAGGAACGATGTTTCGCGAGACGATCGAGCCGATTCCCAGCGCCGAGCCACACAGAACAACGATCGCGCACAGTGCCGCACCACCCGCCACCACTCCGGTCAGCCAGTCCGGGAGCACGAGACGGGACAGTTGCAGGAGCACCTCATTGGACTCTGCGCCCTCGAGCTTGTTGGGCAGCAATGAAATTGCGCCGAAGGCAGCAGCGACGAGGAAGGGATACATGAGCATGTACAGCGGGTTGAATCGGGCGACTCGCTTGAGGGTTGCCTCGGACTTCGCCGATAGCACCGCTTGCACGATGAAGGGGAAAACGAAAAAACCGAGTGACTGGAACACAATTGTGGTGAGAACGAAGGTCAGCGACGAACCGGTGACGGTGGATTGCGAGGCCTGCCCGGCCCCATGGGATGCCGCATCGGCAAAGAGCTTCGTGATACCGCCCGATTTGGCCGTGGCGGCCAGTCCGATCAGGATCGCTCCCAACAGCAGAGCTGCGTCCTTGACGTAAGACACGAACGCCGGTGCACGCACACCCGAAAGCAGGAGGAAGAGCAGAGCAAGCGCAGCGCCGACGAAAACCGCCACCGTCGGGTTGATGGTGATGCCAAGTCCGCTCAGTGCGACCTGGAGGCCGGCAAGCTGCAACTGCCCCCAGGGAATGAGGAAGACTACCGAGGCAATCGCGATTGTCAGTTCCAACCCGCGCGACCGAAAGTGCCGCCCTGCCACATCGGGCAGCGTCATCGCGTTATACCGCTTGCCTGCCCGCCAGAGATAGGGCGCAAAGAAGTATCCGATCGGGTAGGCAAGCAAGATGTATCCGATGAACCAGACGCCGTAGCTTGCCCCGTGGGCGTACACACCCCCGGGAAATCCAATGAGCGTGCCGATGCTGTAGGCCTCACCTGCTCCCAGGATGAAAACCAGCACGGGACCGAAAGACCGCCCGCCCACGAGGTAGTCGGAGATCTCTTTTTTGCTTCCACGGCGTGAAAGCACTCCGGCGCCGAGCGCGAGGAGTAGCACGAGCGTAAATGTTGCAGCGATCATGTCGGATCCCCGATCTCGGTCTTGGCCTGAGCCAGTTCGTTTCGTTCCGCTTCCTCGAAGTCCTTGCGGTCAAAGAACTTCCATGCCATGTGGAGACACAACGAGGTCAGCGGCATCCACAGGAAAAGCCACGCGAACAAAATGGGAAATCCGAGAACAGTCAGTTCGGATCCGGAGAGCGCAACTATCCCGCCCAGCACCCCGACGAACGGAACTCCGATTGCGAGCAAGGCACTCTTCGCCTCGTTGGACATGATTGTGGCTCCTTAGCCGTTGATCGATCCGGAGCAGATGAGGC